>JAADHM010000174.1 GCA_013151855.1 FCB group bacterium
ACCCTTACCGGATTCTTTTTATACTGCGTTTGATGCTTCCTTTTTCGGTCCCACGGTAGCTAAAACTATTCCTTTGATATTTGATAGCACAGCCAAATTCCACCCCAACAATCCTTATTTCCTTCAAAAAATTGAAAAAACTCTTTTGGACGTCCCGTCTCAAGGAAGTTCAAAAAACAAGAATCTGGATGAAGATAGAATACAAGTACACCGCGTATTATATCAAATTGAAAGATTTTTTACCACCGATATGGAAAATCCGTAAAACATTTTCATTTTGCACAGATATTAGTATATTATAAACCGACTTTAAGTCGGTTTTTATTTTACAATAAGAAGAATAGGTACCATGAATGCTCACAGTTTAAAAGTTTTGGAATATCCGAAAATCATCTTTTTAATCAAAGGCAACTGCCTAACTCCCTATGGAACTGAAGAAGCTGATCATATCGAACCGCTTTTCGATAAAAATATCATTGAACAAAAGCAAAATGAAATTTCACAAATGAAGGATATTATCAATTTCGGCCATCCCTTCCCTCTTTATCGTATGGATGATTCTCTGGAATTGCTCGAAAAGTCAAAAATCCCCGAGAACTATTTGGAACCGAAAGAGATATTATCGGTTCGTAATTTGCTCCATATTTCCGGCGAACTGAATCATTACGACCAAGAAAATCGCGATAAATTTCCTTTAATAAATCAATACTTGGAAAAAATACGCAGTTTCCCCGAATTAAGAAAAGAGATTGAAAAAGCCATAAACGATGAGGGGGAAGTAAAAGATAACGCCTCCTCTACTCTGCGAAAAATACGTTTGGAGTTAAATGAAACGAAGCGAAAAATAACCCTGAAACTGGAACAAATTTTATCTCGACAGAGTAAACAACCCGGATGGCAGAATGATATTATCACCCTCCGCAACGACCGCTATGTGATTGGCATTCCTACCAACCAATACCGCCAAAATATGGGTATTCTTCACGACCGCAGTCAAACCGGCGCCACTTTTTTTGTGGAACCTAATGACACCGTAGAATTGAACAACCGTATCAATATCTTATACCAAGAAGAAAGACAGGAAATAATCCGCATCCTAAAAGAACTATCCACAGAAATCGGGCTACGTTCAGAAACGTTAATCGAAAACTGTCATCTCATCGGGAAGCTTGACCTTATCCACGCCGCCGCTAAATTTTCCAACACTATAAAAGGCAACCAACCCGTTATAAGCGACGCCTCTGTTTTTAATTTACTCAATGTCCGTCACCCGCTTTTAATCGTTCAAGCGAAAGGAATCGACCGAGTAGTACCCAACAGTATTAATCTCGATGATGTCCGACAAGCTATTCTTATCACCGGTCCCAACACGGGAGGCAAAACCGTTATTCTGAAAACAATCGGGCTATGTATTTTGATGGCACAATCGGGGTTACATATTCCCGTTGATGAAAAATCCGAAGTCGGTATTTTTCGTGATATTTATGCCGATATCGGTGATGAACAGTCAATTGAATTGTCTTTATCGACTTTCTCATCACACCTACAAAATATTATTCAAGGGCTTCATAATGCCAACGAAAATGTTCTGCTGCTTTTCGATGAAATCGGTGTGGGCACCGACCCCAAAGAAGGTTCTGCTTTAGCCGAAGCGATTATCCTTGAAGCTCTTCAAAAAAATGCCCGTTTGGTCGCTACCACCCATTATTCCCAATTAAAAACTCTGGCGATGGAAAACCCCCAGCTTGATAATGCTTCTCTCGAATTTGACCGCCAAACCCTTACCCCCACCTATCATCTTCATCTTGGTCTGCCGGGAGCATCTTATGCCATTGAAATCGCCGGTCGCTTGGGAATGCCTTCATCGATATGCCGAAAAGCATCATCGTTGATTGGCAGCGAGGAAAAATCTTTAGACCATTTAATTGCTTCCCTTGAAGAAGAATTAAAAGAGATAAAAAAAGATAAAATAGAACTCACCGAAAAATTAAAAAAAGCGACCGAATTAGAAGAATTTTATAGAACGCAAACGGAACACCTAAAAAAAGAAATAAATACCGAAAAAGAAAAAGCTCTCACCACCACCAAAGATTTCCTCGAACAAACACGCAAAGAAGTGGAAAAACTGGTGCGTGATATCCGCAAATCTCAGGCTTCCCAAGAAACGGTAAAAGCTTTCCATAAAAAATTCAGAGAGCGAAAGAAAACTATCGAACAACAAATCAATAAATTATCCAATACTAAAAGCACGAATAATGCCCTGTTCAATAAAGGTGATACGGTAGAGATTCTCTCCTTTCATCAACAAGGAGAAATCGAACAATTAATTGGCAATGATAAAGCCAAAGTGAAAGTGGGCAACGTTTATACTACGGTCGAACTTCGTAATCTTGCCAAACTTAATAAAAATTCAGAGGATAAAAATATCGCTCACTCCCATTTTGATTTAGAAACCAACGAAGCTATCCCTCACGAAATCCATTTGCGAGGGATGACGGTTGATGAAGCGTTGGAAAAACTGGATAAATTCCTTGACCGGGCAATCGTTAACGGTTTAAATCAAATATATGTCATTCACGGTAAAGGTGCCGGAATACTGAGAAGAACCCTAACGGAATATCTCAAAAATCATCCCGATGTAGCCTCCTTGCGTTTAGGCAATTGGAACGAAGGCGGCGCGGGAGTTACGGTCGTGAAGCTAAAAGAATAAGTATGATTCCACAGGAAACTATCGAACAGATAAGACTGTCAACTGATATCGTCCAGTTAATCAGCGAGTACATCAGTCTTAAAAAAAGAGGCAAGAATTATGTCGCCCTCTGCCCCTTCCATACCGAAAAAACGCCTTCCTTTAATGTATCTTCGGAAAAACAAATATATCATTGTTTCGGATGCGGTAAAGGAGGTAATGTTTTCACTTTCTTGATAGAACACGAGAAGATGTCCTTTATAGAAGCGGTACGATTCCTTGCCAAAAGAGCCAATATCCCCATTCAAGAAGAAAAACAATCCGAATATCGACGAGAGTTATTAGACCGTCTTAATTATGCCAACCAAACCGCCTTGGAATATTTTCAAAAAACTCTAAAGCTATCAAAATACCAAACAGTCTTAAACAACTATTTAAAAAGCAAACGCCATATCAATAATGACTCCATCGATTTTTTTAAAATCGGTCTTGCCGGCGAAGAATGGGAAGGCTTAATAAACTATGCCGCTAAAAAAGATATTACCGTCGAAGATTTGGAAAAAGCCGGATTAGTCACTTACTCGGATAAATCCAAAAAGTTTCACGACTTATTCTACCGGCGTTTGATGTTCCCTATTTTCAACCTGAGCCAAAAAGCCATTGCCTTTGGCGGACGCACTTTAAAAAAAGGAATGACACCCAAATATATAAATTCTCCGGAGACACCCTTATATATAAAAAGTAATATCCTTTTCGGCTTAAACTTCGCCAAAGATGAAATCCGCACGGCAAAATCCGTCTTTATTGTCGAAGGTTATTTTGATGTCATATCTCTTTGGCAAATCGGTATTAAAAATGTGGTGGCTTCGTCCGGTACCGCTTTTACCTCACCGCAAGCGCGTCTTTTAGCCCGTTTTGCCGATGAGGTCTTTCTTTTCTTTGATGCCGATTCCGCCGGACGCAAAGCGGCTTTACGTTCGGTAGATGCCCTGTACGATGCCGGTTTGGAAGTGAAAATAATTGTCCCTCCCGAAGGTGAAGACCCCGATTCGATTGCTCACAAATTCGGTCGCGATAAAATCGAACAATTGCAAGAAAACGCTATAGGCTTTATCCCCTACCGGGTGAAAGATTTTAATCAACAGAAAGCCGGTATTATTGACAAGGAAAAACTGATAAAGGAACTAAACGTTATCGGTTCCAAAATAACCGACCCCACCCGCCGTTCCTTATTTTTCTCGGAGGCGGCTAATTTAATCGGAGTTGATATGCATATTTTTCAACAGCAAACAACATCGGCAGCAACACCCGATAAATACACCAATTCTTTGAGGAAAAGACATAATGCTGTCGAAGCGGGTTTTCTGTCCATTCTTTTTAACAATCCCGGTTCTCTTGATACTATCTTTGAAAAGATTTCTCCCGATGATTTCGATTCCAAGTCCCTCTCTCGTATTTACTCTGCTATGATGAATCAATATCGCACCAGCGGAGTTATCGATGCCCGTCATTTGATTGATAATGCTCAGGATAACGACTTTGTTTCTCTGGTAACGGAAATAGCTTCAACGGAATGGGAAGCGGATAAAATAGAACCGGAAACCCGGCGTTTTGTCAATATGATTGTCGAAGAGAAATTGAAACGTATCAGGAATAAACTTCAAAAGGAATTAGCGGAAGCGGAAAAAGCGGGCGACCAAAAAAAAGCTGACCAAATTTTACAGGAAATAAAAAGCTACGGATTAAATGCTAAAAAGAATTGAGATTGAAAATATCGCTCTGGTCGAGAAAGTTGAACTCAATTTTGATCAAGGGTTGACAGTTCTAACCGGTGAAACCGGCGCCGGCAAATCGGTCATCGTAACCGCCCTTTCTCTTATTTTGGGCGAAAGAGCCGATAGAGAATACGTTCGTTCTCATTGTGAAAGCGGACATATTGAAGCAATCTTTGATATTTCCAAGATGCCTTCCAAATATAAGACTAAGTTCTCAAACTTTATTGACGAAAACAAAATTATCATTGAACGAGAGATTTCTCGCAAAGGCATTTCCAAAATTAAAATTAACAACAAACCGGCAAACTTGAACCAGCTTAAAGCCATCACGGCGCCTTTGGCGGAAATAATCGGTCAGCATGCCAATCAAATGCTGATGAACGAAGAGAACCATCTCGATTTTCTCGACTACTTTGCCGCTCTCGAAGACATTAAACAAATCGTAGCGGAAAAATACCGTGAATGGGAAAAAGCAACCGAAGAGCTTAATAAAATAAAAAAGAAAAAAGAACAATTGATAAATGAAAAAGAGCTATTGCTTTTCCAGAAAAAAGAGATAGAGTCCGCCCATATAACTATCGGCGAAGAAGAACAACTGATAACGGAAAAGAAAATTCTTGATTCCGTCCGCAATCTGATGATGTCCGCTTCCATAATTCAAAAAATAATGGACAGTGATGAAAATTCCGCTTTATCCTTATTAAATCAAACGATGAAAGAGTTGGACAAAATGGCTAATGTCGACAACTCTCTGTCATCAAAAGTAACCGCATTAACCGACATAACATATCGTTTACAGGATTTTAGCCGAGAGATGGAACAGTATGGCGCTTCTCTTCAAGATGATCCGGTACGATTGGAAGAGATAAACCTCCGTTTAGATGAGCTGTATAAACTGAAAAAGAAATACGGAGGCTCTGAGCAAAGTATTTTGGATGCTTTGGACACTATTAAAAATAAACTTTCCCAACTGCCGCCGGATATAAATAGCCATATCGAAAATTTAGAAGAAAAATGCCAAACTCTTTTTGAGGAATATGCTCAGGAAGCACGGGCTTTGTCGGATAACAGAAAAAAAGCAGCTAACTACCTTGAAAAATTAGTCATTAAAGAATTAAAAGAGTTGGCTATCCCCGATGGTAATTTTAAATTCGAGTTTATTTATGAAGACGACCCCCATGGCGTTATCATTGATGGAAAAGCGGTAAAACCAAGCGCCAATGGTTTGGAACGAGGGCGGATTCTTTTTTCCGCCAACCCCGGAGAACCGCTTAAATCGTTAATAAAAACCGCCTCCGGCGGGGAAATTTCACGGCTATTGTTAGCGCTGAAATCAGCGGAAAAGAAAAATAATAAATTGAAACGCTCCCTCTTAGTATTTGATGAGGTTGATGCCGGTATTGGCGGGCAAACGGCTTTTGAAGTAGCCAAAAAACTAAAAAAGCTCTCCACAGATAATCAACTGTTAGTCATCACCCATCTTCATCAAATTGCCCACGAAGCCAATCATCATTTTGTAGCTCGAAAAATTACTCAAGAAAACAACCGTACCTCCAT
>JAADHM010000049.1 GCA_013151855.1 FCB group bacterium
GTGAAACTGGTAGACGCGCTGCGTTCAGGGCGCAGTTCTCTTTACGGGAGTGGGGGTTCGAGTCCCCCCTTCGGCACCAGTTTAACTGGTTGGTTTGGTTTAGAGACTGTTCCCAAAAAATCGTTTTAAAATAAAGAGGACAACATTAGCACAAGTCCTCCCTTCGGCACCAGTTTAACTGGTTGGTTTGGTTTCGAGACTGTTCTAAAAAGTGGTTAATGCATCTTATCTAATAATAAAAATGTCCTTATTCAGAAAGAGCTTGTTATCTTCGTTGGGGTTGTTTAATTTTTATTTATATGAATATTATAAATTAGGAAACAATTAAACTTCAATTAAATTTCAATCATTTTATAAAATATACAATTCATGGAGGATATTATGTTTTATCGTTTTTTTAAGACATTGTTTTTTTTGTCACTTGTGATAATAGGTGTCAAAGCTCAAGCCGCGACAGCTTCGTTGGCGACATTTCAAAAACACGATATAAAAATGACGCTTAAAGTGCCATCTCATCAAGCAATTATCGAAGATAAAGGAGTTATCGATGCTGATAGAGGATGGGCTATCTTTTTGCTCAGTAAAACGGCTAAGATTAAATCATTTACCATTTTTGATAGAAAAGTAAAGTATATTTTTATATCATCTCAAGACAGCTCTAAATTACCATCGGAATTAAAAGGTAATCTTCCCCCGATAGAAAAAAATGAACATGCCGGAATGGTTCTTTTTAAAAAACAACAGATAGGAGAAGTACCTTTTTTATTGAAATACACGGCGGAGTTTAATGAGGATGTCAAAAATGTCCGTTTTTCCAATGAAAATGTGGGAAGGGAAATAGCAGGGACAATTTTAGACCAAGGGGCTTACTTGAGTCCCGATGCTTATTACTATCCTGAGGGTAATGAATCGCTGGCAAAATTTAAACTCACGGTTGACATACCAAGCAAGTGGGAGTCAATCAGCGACGGCAACCGACTTTCCTCCCAAACCAAGGGAAAAAGAAAAATACAAGTCTGGGAAGATCCCTTTAAATCGGATGGTCTTATGTTTATGGCGGCCCCCTATGTTATTAAATCTACGAAAACAGATAATAATATTGATGTCTACTGTTACTTCTTTCCGGCGGATACAGGATTGTTCGGTCAATATTTAAAGGCTACCGTGGGTTATATTGAAATGTACTCGAAACTTATAGGTCCTTATCCTTACCAGCGGTTTACGGTAGCGGAAAACTTTTTTCCCACCGGATATGGGATGCCGGCTTGGACTTTATTGGGACAGCAAGTGTTGCGCTTACCATTTATTGTGCGCACTTCCTTAGGCCATGAGGTGCTTCATAATTGGTGGGGGAATAGTGTCTTTGTGGATTACAAACGAGGTAACTGGTGTGAAGCGGCTACTGTTTACGGTGCCGATTATCGTTACAAACTTTTACAATCCCCGGAGGCGGCTCGTGATTATCGTAAAAATATTTTGAAGCAATATGTCAGCTATGTCAATAAAGGTAACGATTTTCCTATCAGAGATTTTAAATCCCGCACCAGTCCTAACACCCGCACCATTGGGTACAATAAGGCGATGATGGTCTTTCACTTGATTGAACGGGAAATCGGCACCAAAGCTTTCTTTGATACTTGGAAATATATTTACAAAAAATATCGCGGTAAAGAAATATCGTGGGAAGAATGGATTGATGCTTTTGAAAAGGTATCCGGAGATTCGTTGTCATATATTATCCCTCAGTGGATTGATCGCGCCGGAGCTCCCGAGCTTGGTCTTACCATAGAAAAAGTAACGAAAAATCCGGAGAACAACATGCAAACAGTATCATTTCATTTGTTGGAAAAAGGGGGACAAGAGTACCGTCTTCATATCCCTTTGCGCTTTTTAGGGAACGGTGTTACTTTGGATACTTCGGTGGTCTTTGATTCTTATGATTCCCTTTATTCCATAGTTGTGTCTGACAAAGTAGATACTTTGGAAGTCGACCCCGATTATCATATCTTCAGAAAATTATATCCCGAAGAAATAGAACCGATTATTGCCGCTGTTATGGGACAACAAAAGAAACGGTTTGTCGTGGAGAATGTGTCTGATACTTCCAATCAATTTTTTAAAACTTTCGGAGAGAATTTAACCGGTGATACAATTACGGTAGATGTTCCTGATGTTTTTCAGGAAACTAATCGAGATTACGCTCCCATTATTCTCAATCCGACCGACTTGACGGACTATTTGAAATCAATGGTTGCCTTGACCGCCGATAGTGTTACTATTTTAAAGCAAAAGTTTCCTCGTCAAGGATATACTTTTATCTTAACCGGTCAAAACTGGAATGATTTTAAAAAGTATATGTTGGTCTTAACCGATGATTATAAATCACTACCCCGTTTAGGCACTCTCATACCACATTATGGTAAGTATTCGTTTCTGGTATTTGATGGCACTCATAATGTTGCCAAAGGACAGTGGTTGGTAAAATCATCGCCTTTGATTAAAAAATTGAAATAAAAACCATTCAAACAAAAGCGACAAAGCGAATGCCGCATATAGACCCGTTTGAAAAACATTGGGAACGATACGAAAAATGGTTCGATGATAATCAATATGTTTATCAATCGGAATTAAAAGCCATAAAAAAGCTTCTTCCTACCAGTGGAGTTGGCGTAGAAATCGGCGTTGGTAGCGGGAAATTTGCCGCTCCCTTGGATATCGCCTTGGGGGTGGAACCGTCGGAAAAGATGCGTGCCTTAGCGGCTCAAAGAGGCATCGAAGTTGTTGCCGGTGTGGCGGAGAAACTACCTTTTCCAAATAATGTTTTTGACTATGCTTTGATGGTTACGGCTATTTGTTTTGTCGATGATCCGCAGGTTTCCGTGGCGGAAGTTTTTAGAATTCTTAAACCAAAAGGTGCTTTTGTTATCGGGTTTGTTGACAAGGAAAGTCCTTTGGGAAAGCTGTATCAAAAAAATAAAGAGCAAAATGTATTTTATAAAGATGCGAAGTTCTATTCTTCAAAGGAAATAAAAACTTATATGGTAAATGTCGGATTTGAGAATTTTACTTTTTGTCAGACAGTTTTTCATTTGTTGAATCAAGTTAAATCGGTGGAAGAAGTAAAAGACGGATACGGTGAAGGTTCCTTTGTGGTTATTAAAGGAATCAAACCTCGATAATTTTATATTTGTTTTAGTGGTCGGCAGACGCCCTCGTCTGCCACTGACAAAAACAGGATATGCCTTACGATCTTTTTACACAATCTTTGATAGAATCCATTACTCAGCCAAGGACTTCCATCTTGACAAAAAGTAAATAAGATATATATTATCCATAATAGAGAGAACGCATGAAAGGGTAAATATCATGAAAAAAATGCTGACGGCTTTCGTTAGTCACAGCTTGGGCTTGGCGATTATCACTCTGGTGTTAATCGTTGCCAACGCCCATACTCAGGATTCATTCTTTGTTTCGACAGTCAATTACCAAATGTCACATAGAGCCAACACAGTTTCTTCAGCAGTTCATAATGGAAATGGTGACAGGGTTATGAAGGCGGTTAAAACTTCATCCGGAAGTATCCGCCGTGGTTTAGAAGCTGATAACACTTTGCTATCGAATTCAACCAAAGGCAGAAAAATCAGCGACTTCCTTACCCCCGATGGTCGCTTTGACCTGAGGGCAGTGCGGCGTTCCGGCTACCAAGGGTCATTGGATATGAAAGGATACCGGCCTGCTTTTGACCCGGTGTCAGGACAGCCTATTTTTCGTCCCGCCAGTCCCGTTTCCCCGACTGACGATCCCGATGATATTTACTGGGACAATAGCATCTCTCCTTCGGTTAATGGCGTTGATGATGAGGTTGAAGCCACAACGGTGTACAAGGGCTTGCTAATTGTTGGAGGTAGCTTCATTGCTGCCGGTAATGTTATTGCCAATCATATTGCCGCTTGGGACGGGTCGTCTTGGTCACCACTGGGGGTGGGGGTGAATGGAAATGTCAATGCTCTCACGGTCTATGATAACCGGTTGATCGCCGGAGGGAGTTTTGACTCGGCCGGTGGTGTGGCGGCCAATTATATTGCTGTCTGGGACGGGTCATCCTGGTCGCCGCTGGGCTCGTGGATAAATCATTATGGAGGAGTCTATGCTCTTACGGTCTATGATAATAAATTAATTGCCGGGGGATACTTTAATACTGGCGGTGGAGTGGCTACCAATCATATTGCCGCTTGGAACGGGTTATCCTGGTCGTCGCTGAGTTCGGGGATTAATGGTAATGTCTATGCTCTCACAGTCTATGACAACCGGTTAATCGCCGGGGGCAGGTTTGACACCGCCGGTAGTGTAACTACCAATCATATTGCCGCCTGGGACGGGTCATCCTGGTCGCCGCTGGGATCGGGAGTGGCAGGAAGCAACTATCCCTACGTCAATGTTCTCACGGTTTATGATAGTAGCTTAATCGCTGGGGGACACTTTAATACCGCCGGTGGCGTGGCGGCCAATTATATTGCCGCCTGGGATGGGTCTTCCTGGTCTCCGCTGGGATCAGGAATAGAAGAAAACAACCATCCATATGTTAATGCTCTCACGGTTTATGACAACCGGTTGATTGCCGGGGGAAGCTTTAACATAACCGGTGGTGTAGCCGCTAATAGTATTGCCGCCTGGGACGGGTCTTCCTGGTCTCCGCTGGGATCAGGAATGGAAGGAAACGACTATCCATACGTCAATGCTCTCACGGTTTATGACAGCCAGTTGATTGTCGGGGGGTGGTTTAACACCGCTGGTAGTGTGGCGGCCAGTCGTATTGCCGCCTGGGATAAATCTTCCTGGTCGCCGCTGGGGTCGGGGATGTATGGTTATGTTAGGACTCTCATTATTTATGGCAACCGCTTGATTGCCGGGGGGAATTTTACAACCGTTGGTGGGGTGATGGCCAATCATATTGCCGCCTGGGACGGGTCTTCCTGGTCATCACTGGGATTGGGAGTAAATGGATATGTCAATGTTCTCACGGTTTATGATAGTAGCTTAATCGCTGGGGGACACTTTAATACCGCCGGTGGTGTGGCTGTCAATCGTATTGCCGCTTGGGACGGATTTTCCTGGTCGCCGCTGGGCTTGGGGGTGAATGATAATGGTCCTTTTTCTCCAATTGATGCTTTCACGGTTTATGACAACCGGTTGATTGTCGGGGGAAACTTTACCATGGCCGGTGGTGTAGCCGCCAGTCATATTGCCGCCTGGGACGGGTCGTCCTGGTTGCCGTTGGGCTCGGGGATAAATGGTTATAGTGTCTATGTTCTCATGGTTTATGACAATCAGTTGATCGCTGGGGGGGACTTTACAACCGCCGGTGGTGTGGCGGCCAATGGTATTGCCGCTTGGAACGGGTTGTCTTGGTCACACCTAAACTCGGGGATGAATGGTAGTGTCGCTGCTCTCACTATCTATGATAATAAATTAATTGCCGGGGGGTGCTTTGATACCGCCGGTGGAGTGACCGCCAATAATATTGCCGCTTGGGATGGGTCGTCTTGGTCACAACTGGGCCCGGGAGTGAATAGTACTGTCTCTGCTCTTATGGTCTATGATAATAAATTAATTGCCGGGGGGTGGTTTGATACCGCCGGTGGTGTAGCCGCCAATAATATTGCTGCCTGGGGCGGGTCTTCTTGGTCGCCGTTGGGCTCGGGGACAAATAATGGAATCTTTGCTCTTACGGTTTATGATAACAAACTGATCGCCGGGGGGAGGTTTACTGGCGCCGGCGGCAAAGTCTCGGCATATTTAGCCGAGTGGACCAAAGGAGTTCCTACCGATGTGGATAATAATAACGCTACTATGGTATTGCCCGACCAATTTCAATTGTCCCAAAACTACCCCAACCCGTTCAATCCCTCTACGATAATCGCATTCAATCTACCACGACGGTTACATGTTTCCCTTACCATCTTC
>JAADHM010000093.1 GCA_013151855.1 FCB group bacterium
AAATTCAGGTTTTCTTCAGCGGTAAGATGATCATAAAGGTTGAGATATGGCGCCACGAATGACACTCGATCTCTTATTTGGGCACCATTGATATTTTCATCATCGTGGAAAAATTGTATGTCTCCTTTAGTTGGTCTCTCTAAAGACAAAAGGACTTTTAACATCGTCGATTTGCCCGAACCGTTGGGACCGACAACTCCTAACGATTGGCCGGAGGTAAGCTCAAAATTTATTTTGGAAAATACTTTTCTATAGCCGTATTTCTTGGAAAGGTTTTTGACAGTTAATCTAAACATACGGGACAATTATGTAATTCCAAAGAAGAAATCAAGCTTAAAAGACATGGAGCATTATTTAAAAAAGCTCTTTAAAAATAAGAGACCGCAAGAAAAAAGATGTTTAAGCACTCTACTTGTCTTTTATTAAAATCTTATATTCTCTTCTCACGGGAACGGTAAAACGACTTTGCTGGTCATCATTTATTTGAAAAGTGAATGACTGTTCAAAACTTTTCTTTATGGCATCTTTATGTACTTCAATCATTCCTTCGGCGGTTTCGCCTGCTTTAACTTTGTTGGGTAAAGTGACATCAAAGTCTTTATTATTCCCATCGATTAATTTTATTTTAAAATCGCGGTCACTTTTATTTACTATCAAAAATTTTGCCCGACGTCTTGCCAATTTGGTAAACTGGGAAACATCCACCTTAAATGGCTTTACCGTAACGGGTTGAGATTCCTCGGGCTTTGGTAACAGATCAGCGAAAATTTTCAAATACTGCTTTTCACTGGAAGCATTGGTTATAAAATACGGTCTTTTGGCAAGATAACCCCGATAAGAACGAGTAGATAATATTATATCCAAAGCGACACTATCGCCGGGAGCGAGCACGGAATCTTTTAGAGGAATTTGAGTACAACCACATCCGGGCACAATCTTGGTTATTCTCAGCGTATCGTTACCGGTAGATTTAATCCAAAAGGTATGGTTGACTTTAATATGCTGGGCTGTTTTACCAAAATTAAAGGTTGTTTCGGAAAGTTGAAATGCCGGGTTGGCTGTCACCGTTAAAAAGGGAAATAAAAATATAATAATCATCAAAAAAATAGAATTGTATTTCATCATCATTTTGCTTCCTCACATATATAAGCCATTTTAGTTGTTTTTATAAAAAAAAGTTGCTGATTATAAATTATTCGCTTCTCCTTTATGAAATCAAACGGAACAATCGATTCCAACGAACTTTTTGGTAAAAGTGAATCGTATTGAATTCAAATAACCTCGGTACCGAGAGAGGATCAGAAACCGAAACTTTAGGCGAAGGATAAACATCTTCATTCCACGACCAATGAATTAAAACAGCTTTACCAAGCACCAAATTATAAGGAACAACTCCCCAATAACGTGAATCGTACGAGTTATCTCTATTATCCCCCATCATAAAATAACAATTTTTAGGAACCACATAAGGTCCGAAATTATCCCGGCTATCCAATCCGCCGGGTCGACGGGGTTGGATTATTTGCTGTCCATCGGAAGTGGTATCAATAAATATGGCATATTTGGGATTTTTAAAAATCTTCCCATTAACATAAACCACTTTATTTTTTATTTCAACGGTATCCCCTCCGGTAGCAACACATCTTTTGATATACTTGGTAACTCTGTCACGAGGGAAAATAAAAATAACCACGTCTCCTTGCTTGGGTTTTCTTATAGCCGGTAAACGCCAGTTAAAAAGAGGAATCCGAGCACCATAGAGGAATTTATTAGCCATAAGAAAATCCCCAACCAGAAGAGTGTCTTCCATTGATTGGGAAGGTATTTTATAAGCTTCAACAATTGATGTTTTTATAATAACCGCTAAAATTACAGCAGCAAAAATCTGCTTAAAATTGTCCCATAGAGAATCAGCAAAACTCGGTTTACTCATTTATTAGCTCACATATTAAAAATTAATAAAAACTTTTCTTTTTTATACTGAATACATATTCAAAAGTTACAAGAAACTTTAAATTCGATAAAAGACAAGTATTAAAATCCTTTTATTGCTCTTAGAATATCATTATATGTTACCAGAATAATAACCCCCAGTAACAGAACAATTCCAATCTGTTGAGCCACCATTCTGGCTTTCACTGACAGCGGTGAGCCTTTAATTTTTTCCAGTAAGAGGAAAAGCAAATGACCGCCATCCAGAACGGGAATGGGTAAAACATTTAAAACCGCCAAATTAACCGATAACAAAGCCATAAAGAAAAATAAACTTCCCGCCCCTTTCCTTGCTTCTTTGCCGGATTGTTGAGCGATAAAAACCGGACCCCCTATCATTTTGGCAGAAATTTCACCGGTAGACAATTTTTTCAAGAACTTAATCGTTTCCCAAACGATTATATGAGTGGTAATAAACCCTTTACTAAAAGCCTCGGAGATACTATAACTATTGTATCCGATTATTTTTTGACCCAACATGACCCCGATAAGGCCAACGGTATCGACCCCTCCCTCCATATTAGGGATAATTGATTTTTTGGGTTTTAAATCAACGATTACCGTATCTTTTCCTCTTAAAAGAGTTAACTCTATCGGTTTTCCAATACGATTATGGATATAAGTGCTCAAGCTGTCAAAACGATACACGGCTTTATTGTCAATATCAAGGATCTCATCTTTTTCTTTTATACCGGCTTTGAAGGCGGGACCATCTTTTTGAACATCCGTAATCTCGACCCGATTTTCATCTAAAATAGGTTTGCCGGTAAAATATAAAATGCCGACCAAAAGAGCTATGGCCAATAAATAGTTCATAAAAGGTCCGGCAAAAACAACCATAGCCCGCTGTCCGACGGATTTGGACATAAACTCTCGCGGATCGCCGGTGGCTTCTTCATCGGGATTCTCGCCAGCCATTTTTACATATCCGCCCAAGGGAATTATCCCTATACAATAGGTGGTTTCACCATATTTTTTGGACAAGATATTAGGTGGAAAACCAAGAGAAAATTTTTCTACTTTAATACCCACTTTTTTAGCCACAATAAAATGGCCCAGCTCATGAATGAATATTAAAACTCCTAACACAAAAACAAAAGAAGCTATGGACAAAAGCATATTTAACCTTTCAAAAGTTTCTTTGCCCAATTACGGGCTTGTTTATCAGCATCCAAAATATCATCAAGATTAGGTTGGGAAACAACCTTTATTTTTCCCAAAGTATCTTCAATTATATCGGTAATTTTCAAAAAATTGATAGCGCTATCTAAAAATCCTTGAACCGCAACTTCGTTGGCGGCATTAAAGATAGCCGGAGCGGTACCGCTTTGTTCGGCGACTTCATAAGCAATCTTTAGGGCGCGAAATTTCTTAATATCGGGAGGTTCAAAAGTCAATTCCGTATATTGT
Source organism: FCB group bacterium (assembly GCA_013151855.1). Lineage (GTDB taxonomy): Bacteria > Zixibacteria > MSB-5A5 > GN15 > FEB-12 > JAADHM01. The sequence continues at coordinate 3,403 of JAADHM010000093.1, forward strand.
TCGAACTTCAGCTCGCCAAAATCCGAAAGCACTCGCGCAGGCCAAAATAAAGCATAGGTTATGGGCAGTTTCATATCCGGCCGCGATAGTTGAGCGATAATAGAAGAATCGATAAATTCCACCATCGAATGAACAATTGATTGGGGATGGATAACCACCTTAATCTTTTCCGTCGGGATGGAGAACAAAACCGAAGCTTCGATAATTTCCAGTCCTTTGTTCACCATCGTAGCGGAATCAATCGTTATTTTGGGGCCCATACTCCAAGTGGGATGATGCAAAGCTTGATTAACATCGATGGTACTGAATTTCTCAAAGGGTAGATTTCTAAAAGGACCTCCCGAAGCAGTTATGATAAGTCGTTTTATCTCGTTTTCTTTTCCGCAAGTAAGAACCTGCCATATTGCTGAATGTTCAGAATCAATGGGTAAAATTTTTGCTCCGTATTTTTTTACCAGAGGAGGGAAAAGTGCCCCTCCGCAGACAAGAGATTCTTTATTAGCCAAAGCTAATACTTTTCCTTTGGAAACGGTTTCCAATGACGCTTTTAAACCCGAAGCACCGACGATAGCGTTGACGACAATATCAACATCGTCTAATTTCACTAACTGAAGAAGCTCTTTTTCGCCTATTAAGATATTAACCTTTTTATCTTTTAACTGTTCTCTAAGCTGTTGCTCTTTGTTTTCATTGACCAAGCAAAGATGTTCCGGCTTAAATATTTCATATTGCTTGATTAATAAATCAACATTGCTATGGGCAGCCAAAGCTACAACATCGAAACGACCGGGATGAGCTTGAATTACTTCCAAGGTAGACTTACCAATAGAACCGGTAGAGCCTAAAATAACGAGCTTTTTTGATTTCATATCAGTTATAACGAAATATGTAAATTTCCGTTCCGCAAATTAAAATATAAATAAAAAGGCGGGATTTTGTGGATCCCGCCAGTAATCTGACAGCTTATTTGTTAAACAATTACTTTAGCTCGTTCCCATTAGCATCTGATACATAAACTTTTCTGAGATACACATCTTTTTCCGGTTTTGATACTTCACGAGGGTTGTAAGGATTAGCAACACATTTTACCGACCCGATTTTATGGAGGACATCAAACCCTTTAATCAATTGACCAAAAATGGTGTATTTTTTATCCAAAGATTTGGTGGCGCTATTTCTTGCCAAACAAATGAAAAATTGACAGGAAGCCGAATTGGGGTCACCGGCTCTTGCCATCGATAAAGTGCCTTCCTGATGAGGTAAATCGCTAAACTCGGCTTTTAAGAAATAACCGGCATTGCCCATACCGGTACCTTTGGGGTCACCGCCTTGAATCATAAAATTGTCAATAATACGGTGAAAAATGGTACCGTTATAAAAACCGTCTTTGGTGCGAGCAAGAAAGGAATCGACCGTGACCGGAGCCACATCACGGTATAATTCCAAGGTCATATTGCCATAATCGGTAACCATAGTAACAAAAGGATTACTTTTATTACGAATAGGATACCGTTTTGCCGCTAAGCTATCTGTTTCCGCATTCATATTAGAAGTGCTTTCTGTTGCCATACTGTTCTTTTGTTGCTGTGAATTGTCATTTTTAGCCGCTTGTTTTTTGGAGCAACCCATAAAAGCTATCAAGAAGATAAAAGCTACTAACAAAGTGTAAGATATTTTTTTCATTTGATACTTCCTTATATTAAATAATCATCTTCAATTTGGAGGCGAATATATCAGTTTGTATCAACCCTGTCAAGATTGAAAGAAATCATTTATCCTTCTTATTTTCACTTATTTTTTTACTTATTAAAAACCCGATAGATACCCGAAGATTGTCTTTTTAAGCTCTTTATCAAAAAAGAGTCTCTATTATTGCGTTTTTTTAATGACAACGGATTATAAACTAATTCGGAGAGGTGAATTTCCTGAATGATAGTATCTGTTACAGAATTACCCAAGAGGTCTTTCGTATCACCATAGATAGTTAAACCCAAAGCCTGATACCTTATATATATCGCAGGTGCGGGAGGGTCATATTTTATGGTGTCGGGGGCACCGTAAGCATTACGCAAATCTCCAATCGTGGAACCGATGCCAATGGAATCGGCGGTTTTCCCCTTGTAAACAGTATTAACAATAACACCCAAAACATTGGTACTATCAACGACGACACTATCTTGATTTATATCTTCAAGAACCACTACTACGCCCAAAGACTTTTCGTAATTGGCATATAAAATCCATTGAGCGGGGTCGATATCTATCGACAAAGGAGCCCCGTCATAATCTTTTACATCGGAGTAATTATCACTGAACAAAATATATTGCCCCTGACCATTTACTCCCGGAATAAGCGTGTTGGCTCGGATATTAACCGTAACGGAATCAATATTTTTCACCTTAGCCATTATCTCAGCATGTCCCAATACTCCCCCAAAATTATAGTGAGCCGTTACCATTCCCAGAGAGTCGGTTTTAAGAGAATCGTCAAGAAAAGAACCGTCCCCAATAATCGTTGAGAAATATACCCAATTATTCA
>JAADHM010000218.1 GCA_013151855.1 FCB group bacterium
AAGTTGCGGATTTATTTGAGCACCTAAAATAGTTGAAATTAACTGGGGTAAATGCGACAGTTCCGACATCATCTCATCATGAAGAGCAACAGAGATATAAACCGGCATTGCTTTCATTTTTTTTATCATCCAATTCAATTTTATTTGATTATGATAGTTGAGCTTAACATCTTCGTCAAGATACCAGGCATGATTATAAAATAAATTGGAAGCGGCATTTTCAAAACCACTTTTTTCTTTGCCCGCCATCGGATGGGTAGGTAAAAATTGCGTGCCATCAGCGAATTTTAAACTTTGGGCTAAATTAGCAATAGGAGATTTTACAGCGCCAGTATCTATAATTAGGCAATCTTTTAAATCCGCAACTTTGGATAATCTTACCAACAGCGATTCATTCACTTTATGAGGGGCGGAAAGAATAATTATATCACTGTTATGTATCGCTTTTTTCAATGATGGTTCGATTTTTATCTTAAATGATAATGTCTCTTTTAATTTTTTTAATACTCTCGGTCTATCGTAAGCATAGATATTAAATTTGTGCTTTCCTTTCAGAAGGTCTAAAGCGATACATCCTCCAATCAATCCGAAACCACAAATGGTAATTTTCTTTATAGCAACTCTTTTCATATCACATTTCTTCGGGTGCTTTTATCCCCAAAAGGTATAATCCTTCCTTAAGAATAATTTGTACCGCTTTTACCAATGCCATTCGCGCTGAAGTTAACTCTTTATCATCAGAAATAATTTTATCGATTTTCCCGTCTTCTTTTTTTCGTTGATAAAATTTATTAAACGCTCCCGATAATTTCAAGAGATAGGTAGCAATAAAATTCGGTTCATAGTTTTTGGCCGCTTCATGTACAAGTTCAGGAAAATCAGATAAATGCTCGATTATACGCTTTTCTTCTTCATTATGAAGTAAAGAATAGTTAATATCCGAAACGATTTCCTCATGATAATTCCGTATTAAAGAACACAAGCGAGCGTGGGTGTATTGTAAGTATGGTCCCGTTTCTCCTTCAAAGTTTAATACTTCATTCCAGTCAAAATTGACATCTTTCTGGCGTCTGACTGATAATTGGGAAAAGATAACCGCTCCCACACCAATGGTCAAAGCCGTTTCTTCGATGTTTTTTAAATCAGGATTTTTTTCTTTGATTTTCTCTTTTGCCAAAGCCACCGCCTTGTTGATAACATCCTCAAGAAAAATAATATTACCCTGACGAGTGGACATCATTTTATCGCCGAATTTTACCCAGCCAAAATCAATGTGTTTGGCGCGTCCGTCGATACGATTATTTTCAGGGATATTTTCAGCTTTTTCAAGCAAGTCAATAACTTTAAATACCTGTTTAAAATGAACGGCTTGAGCGGAACCGACGACATATAAAGCTTCGTCGAATTTATACTTATCCCACCGATAAAGTAATCCAGCCAAATCTCGGGTAGCATATAAGGTGGCGCCATCAGCTTTTTTCAACAAACAGGGCGGAAGTTGCGGGTCGTCAAGTTCAACGATAAGAGCACCCTCAGATATGGAAGTCAGTTTGGCTTCTTTAAGACGGTCAATAACTTGCTCCATCTTATCGTTCAAAAAAGATTCTCCGGTAACCCAATCGAATTCAATATCCATTAAATTATATATACGTTCAAATTCTGCCCATGATATCGTTTTAAAATATTCCCACAAAGCGGTTATTTCTTTATCCCCGTCTTCTAACTTTTTAAATGCCGCCCGAGCTTCATCATTTAATTTATTATCTTGTTCAGCTTCTCGATGAATTTTTACATACAAGTCATACAAATCAGCAACCGTGTTTTTATTTTTCTTCCCCCATTTCTTGTATGCGACAATCATTTTCCCGAACTGTGTTCCCCAATCACCAAGATAATTAATCCCGATAGCTTCATAGCCCAATTTACGAAAGATGCGCCTTAAAGAATTGCCTAAGATGGTTGTCCTTAAGTGTCCGATACCAAAGGGCTTGGCGATATTAGGCGAAGAATATTCGACCAGAATTTTATGTCCTTTTCCTTTTTTAGAAGAACCATATTCGGAACTTTTGGTCAAAATTTCTTCTAATGTTTGTTGGGCTTCAATTTCAGCATTTATTTTAGCGTTGATAAATCCCCCTGTTGCTACTGCTTCAAAGGGAACTGATTCGGATGTATTTTTTATGAGTTGGTTATTTTTATGGGCAATTTTAGCGGCAATTTCGTTAGGGTTATCATTTAACAATTTAGCGTATCTGAATACCGGAAAGGCAAAACGGCCTAATTGGGGATCTTTTGGTTTTTCAAGATTTTCATATATGAATTCATTATCAAATACCTGTTCTTCACCCTGTTTTTTGAAGATATCAGGATAAACTGTCTGAAAAGCTTGTGCCGTTGCCTTAGCAAATTGTTTTTTAAAATCAATTTTAGCCATTTTAATATTCCCAATAATTATAAATACTAAGCTTATAAATAATAGTATTATTATAAGAATGTCCAGAAATAAGAATTAATGGGTAGATTTTTTTATATCGTTCTGCCCACTGCCGTGGCTATTATTTTGATTTCTTTCACCAGTTCTTGATATTGCGCAACATATAAAGTTTGAGCACCATCCGAAAGAGCATTATCGGGATCATAATGAACTTCAATAATAAGCCCGTCCGCTCCGGCGGCAATAGCGGCCCGCGCCATCGGTACCACTTTATCACGAATACCAGTACCATGTGAGGGATCGGCAATAACCGGCAGGTGAGTCAATTTTTTGAGGATAGGAATAGCGGAAATATCAAGGGTGTTACGAGTATAATTTTCAAAAGTACGTATACCCCGTTCACAAAGGATAATGTTATGATTACCTCCGGCCATAATATACTCAGCGGCCATCAGCAGTTCTTTAAGGGTAGCAGACATACCTCTTTTGAGCAAAATTGGTTTATCAATTTTCCCCAACTCTTTTAATAAAGCGAAATTTTGCATATTCCTCGCCCCTACTTGAATCATATCAGTATATTTCAAGGCGGGAATGATATCCATACGGTCCATCACTTCCGAAACTACCGCCATATTATTAATTTTCCCCGCTTCTTGTAAATACTTCAAACCTTTCTCTCCCAAACCTTGAAAAGAATAGGGAGATGTTCTTGGTTTATAAGCACCACCCCGTAAAATTTTTGTGCCTGTTTTTTTTACCAAGCGTGCTATCTTTTTGATTTGTTCACGAGATTCTATCGAACAGGGGCCGGCAATGAGACCGATTTTCTTACCACCAAATTTAACTTTTCCCACTTTAACAATACTATTTTCTGATTGAAAGGTGCGACTGGCTAACTTATATGGTTCTGAAACTCGGAGAACTTCATGCACCCCTTCCAACACTTCAAAATCACGAGTATCGACCGATTGAGTATTCCCCACTACTCCCAGAACCGTATGAGATGCCCCAGTGGAACGATGAATATCAAAACCTTTATCAACCAGCTTTTCCGTTATACGCTGAATTTGTTTTTCGGTTACGTTTTCTTCTAAAATGATAATCATATCTAACTTCTTTTTTTGTTATAAACCTCTATACGTTCCAAGCGCCGGGATTCATCAATAATACGTTCATAAATTCTGATGATAGCATCGGATGACAGAGGACCCGTGTTTTCTGATATTACATTGGACAAAACTTTTTTTTCTCTTTTGGGATCAAATAACTTCCAACCTTTTTTCAGTTTACATTTACCCATTTCAATAACCAATAAAGCACGTTGATTTAACAAATCTATAACTTGATGGTCGAGCTTGTCAATTTCTCTGCGCAACTGTTCCATTGTTTTCTTTTTCATGGGATAGCTTTTCTAACGGTACTTAAAAATTTTTCTACCTGTTTTAGGGCTTCGCTTTTATTTTGGGCGTTGCGAATAATCTTTATGATTGCCGAACCTATAACAACACCATCGGAGTATTTCGTTAATCTTTTAGCCGATTCTGGCGAAGCCACTCCAAAACCGGCGACAAAAGGTCTGGAAAGAAGTTTTTTTAATTTTTTGAAATAAACATCTGTTTTTCGGCCAAAAACCTTTCCCGTACCTGTTACTCCCGTTACCGTTATGGCATAGACAAAATCGGTTGAATATCGATTGATTAGCTCAATCCTTTCTTTTGATGAAGTAGGCGATACTAAAAATATCATCGATAGATTATTTTCTTTCGCTTTATCATACAACGGATGAGCTTCTTCAATTGGTAAATCGGGTATTATTAATCCATCGACGCCACTATGGTGAGCGTCTTTCATAAATTTCGTTTCTCCATAAGCAATGAGCGGATTATAATAACCCATTAATATGATGGGGATTTGGCTTCTCTTTCTTAATGCTTTTACTCCTTCTAATATTTTTCTAACCGATATTTGGTTATCAAGAGCACATTTTGAAGAATATTGAATCTCCACACCGTCAGCCAAAGGATCGGAAAAGGGAACGCCTAATTCTACCATATCGGCGCCACATTGTTCGGCGATATTGACCAGCTTAAGGGAGGTATCCAAATCGGGATAACCGGCGGTGAAAAAAGGAATTAGAAGTTTCCTTCCGTTGAGATTAGTCAACAATTTCCTGATACGACTATCCATATTCCTGATCCCATTTTTCTATTATAGGCATATCTTTATCCCCTCTTCCCGAAAGGCATATTACAACATTGTCATTTGGTTTAAATTGTCTTTCCTTTTTTATGATATACGCCAAAGCATGAGAGGATTCCAACGCCGGAATAATACCTTCCAAGTGAGAGACTAATTTGAAGGCATTTACAGCTTCTTTATCAGTGACAGAACCATAAATAATCCGACCGTTGTCTTTGAAAAAAGAATGCTCCGGTCCCACTCCCGGATAATCAAGCCCGGCTGAAATCGAATGTGGCAAAATTATCTGTCCATCTTTGTCATAAATAAGATAACTATAAGCGCCATGTAAAACACCCGGTTTCCCTTTTGTTATAGAAGCGGCGTGGAATTTGGTGTTCAATCCCAATCCGGCGGCTTCTACTCCATATAGTTTTACGGTCTCATCATTAACAAAAGCATTAAAAATGCCCATAGCGTTAGAGCCACCACCTACGCAGGCAATAATTGCTTCGGGTAGTTTTCCCCATCGTTTAAGGCATTGTTTTTTAGTCTCTTTACCGATTACGGATTGAAAATCACGCACTATCATAGGATAGGGATGCGGTCCCACCACAGAACCGATTATATAAAAAGTGTCTTTTACATTGGTAACCCAATCGCGTAGAGCTTGACTGGTAGCATCTTTCAAAGTTTTGGAACCGGAATTTACGGGAATCACTTGAGCGCCTAACAAACGCATTTTTTCCACATTCGGTTTTTGTCGTACTAAGTCAATTTCTCCCATATATATTACACAGGGGAAACCAAAACGGGCACAAACCGTGGCGGTTGCCAAACCGTGCTGACCGGCTCCCGTCTCGGCGATAATTCTTTTTTTGCCCATATGTTTTGCCAGTAATATTTGTCCGATGGTATTGTTTATTTTATGGGCACCGGTATGATTCAAGTCTTCTCGTTTGAAGTAAATACGAGGACCTTTCAAATAAGAGGTAAAACGCTCGGCATAATACAAAGGGGACGGTCGCCCAACATAATCTTTTAGATAATAATTAAATTCAGCGATGAATTTTTTATCTTTTTTTATTTTATTATAAAATTTATCTAATTCATCGAGAGCGTAAATGACTGTTTCCGGAACGTATCTTCCCCCATAAAGTCCGAAACGACCTTTCTTGTTCGGTCTTTTTTTATCTTTGTTTTCCATACCTGATTTCATCACATTTTTTAAAAAACCGTTTCATTTTGGTTGTTGATTTTATCCCGGGTTTTTGCTCCACGCCGGAGTTGACATCGACAACAAGAGGGCGAAATATTTTCACG
>JAADHM010000212.1 GCA_013151855.1 FCB group bacterium
AATCTTCCCCTTCTTTATTATCTAACGGATTTTCTTTGGTAAACAAATGCTCATACATCCGTACTTCCGCCTCAACAGCATGAGCGGTAGAAACCCATTGCAAAGTACCTCTCACTTTCCGCCCATCGGGAGCAGAGCCGCCTCTTGTCTCGGGATCATAAGTGCAATGTAATGCTACCACCTCACCGGTCTGTTCATCTTTGACAACTTTTTCACACTTGATAAAATAAGCGTGTTTCAACCGTACTTCCCGCCCCGGCGCCAAACGGAAATATTTTTTGGGAGGGTCTTCTCGGAAATCATCTCGTTCTATGTATATTTCTTTTGAAAAAGGTACTTTACGAGTCCCCATAGAGTCATCTTCGGGATTGTTTACCGCTTCCAATTCTTCAACCTTATCTTCGGGATAATTATCTATGATAACTTGGAGAGGATTTAACACCGCCATTACCCGCAGCGCCTTTTTATTCAAATCTTCACGAAGGCAATGTTCCAGAAGGGCGATATCGACAATACTGCCACGTTTTTTGGCGACACCAATACGATCAGAAAAAACTCGGATAGATTCCGGCGTATATCCCCGTCGCCGCAAACCGGATATGGTGGGCATCCGCGGGTCGTCCCATCCGGAGACATATCCTTCTTCCACTAACTCCAGTAACTTGCGTTTACTCATTACTGTATATGTAAGGTCTAAACGAGCAAACTCTATCTGCTGGGGATGGTTGGGAGTTTGTAACTCATCAAGAATCCAGTCATACAAAGGGCGATGGTCTTCAAATTCCAAAGTACAAATCGAATGGGTAATTCCCTCGATGGAATCCGAAAGACAATGGGCGAAATCATACATGGGATAAATACACCATCGGTCACCGGTACGGTGATGAGTCGCATGTTTTATCCTATATAAAACCGGGTCACGCATATTCAAATTACCCGAAGACATATCAATTTTAGCCCGTAGCACATGAGAACCATCCTCGAATTCACCATTGCGCATCCGCTGGAACAAATCGAGATTTTCTTCGATAGAGCGATTGCGATAGGGGCTTTCTTTTCCCGGCTCGGTCAGAGTGCCGCGGTATTTTCTTATCTCTTCCGTACTTAAACTGCATACATAGGCTTTACCCAACTTAATCAACTGAACGGCGTAATCATAAAGCTTTTCATAGTAATCGGAGGCATAATACAGATGCTCCCCCCAATCGAAACCCAGCCATTTGATATCTTCTTTAATGGAATCGATATACTCCATTTCTTCTTTGCTGGGATTGGTATCATCAAAACGCAAATGACATCTTCCGTGATATTGGGCGGCAAGGCCGAAATTAAGACATATTGATTTGGCATGACCGATATGCAAATAACCGTTGGGTTCCGGTGGAAAACGGGTAATCACTTTTCCTTCGTTCTTGTTATTCTTTATATCCTCTTCAATGATATTTTTAATAAAATTGGAAGGAGGGTTAGAATCATTAGTTGTCATTTTTACCTATACCTTTTTTCTGTCAATTAACTAAGATAATTTGTCTCTACGACAATATCATTTCATTTTCTTTACTCAATTTATCGTCAAAACTACAATTTTAAAACGATTTTTCAAAACACTTTTATATGTTTTTAAATAAAAAAATATCAGGTCATTCGCTTTTAGCTTGTTTTCAAGCAAAATACAAGCCCTGATACCGCGGCTCAACTATCTAAGTAACATAGTCACTTATTCGTTGTTTTAATTATTTCCATTGCCGGATTAATTGATAAAACTGTGGAAGAAAGTTCTGATTTATTAATGCCTAATATTTATTCTTCTAATTTCGCAAGAGTTTCAAAAAGCTTATTATTATCAGGCAGTTGAGCAATATTGACATGTTCGATAAAACAAATAATACCTTTTTTATCAATCAGAAAGACAGCTCTTTCGGCATAACCATGCTCATTGAAAACACCGTATTTTTTAGCCACTTCCCCGTGCGGGTAATAATCGGACATAAGAGGAAAAGAAATCCCGCCCAAAGATTTTGCCCAAGCTTTATGACAGGGTATGGAATCGACCGAAATACAAAGCAGTTGACAGTTAAAATCTTCGAACTTTTCCAACATAGTTTGATACTCGGGCACCTGAGTAGCACAGACCGGAGTCCAATCTCCCGGATAAAAGGCTACCACAACATTCTTGCGCCCTTGATACCAAGCCAAATTCAATTCACCCTCATTATGCGTAGGCAAAGTGAAATCGGGAGCGGGATCGCCAACTTTTAAATTTTTATTTTTTTCTTTCGCTTCTAACACTCTTATTTATTCGTCATACTCTCCAAAAAGATCTTGATCAAAAGGATCTACATCATCATTATTCACGGTTTCATCGTAAAGAAACCCAGGGTTGTCTTCATTTCTTTCAGCGAACTTACTTAAAGGTGCACCACAAACCGGGCACATCACGGGTGGTTCGTCTTCATCATGAACATAACCACAAACTTCACAGACCCAGTGCATACTGACCTCCTGTTTATATAATACATAAAAGGAATCAATAGATTGAAATCTTTCTCTTAATGTTCCATCGGTGAACCATTATCATACCCAAACCAGTAATAATTACCTGAAAGAGCTGCTTTTTCCGACATCAGCAATTCATAGTGATGATGCTCTTCATCAGCCAGTTTATCAAAAATTTCCTGAAAGAGAGGATCATCAATCATATTACGATTGTCCTGATAATATTTTGTGGTCGCCAGTTCCGCTTCAATAGCTAAATTCAAATATTCCATCTCCGTTTTTTTCTCTTCAAGCTGTCCCTTTCGAAATACCTCCGATAAGACAGAAATTCCCTCCTCAGGTAATTCACCAACTTCACCTCCGATATATTTCTTGAAAATATCAACCAACGTTTTTTTATGGCGGACTTCATCATCCCTAAGATTTTCTAATTTTCTTTTAGCATTTTCATTGACCGCTTTTTTTACCAAATAATCATAGAAATGAAAACCGTCTTCTTCACTGCGAATGGCTTTTTTCAAAGTTTCGGCAATTTTTTCTTTTGCTTCCGTCATATATGCTCCTTTAAGTCATAGGCTTTTTTAATATAATCAGATGCCCGTTTAATACGCTCGATAACAATCGGTCGGGACAACACATACAACATTTCATACAAACCGGGGCCTTTGGATGTTCCCGATACGGCTAATCTTGTCGGATGAATTAATTGTCCTCGCTTAATACCCAATTTTTCCGCTAACTCCGTAATAACGGTTTCAATGGTTTCCACCGTAAATGGATCAAGTCTTTCGAAGCGTTCCGCCAATTCCGATAACCATTGCGCCGATTCTAAATTAAAATATTTTTCCCGTGCTTTCAACTCATATTTATAATCAAAGTTAAAAAAATAATTACTTAAAGCAATAAAATCCGTTAATCTTTTAACTCTTTCTTTTAGTAAACTTATTACTTGGCGCAGATAGACCCATCTTGTCTCCAGCCAATATTTGGTCGTTATCCCCGCTTCCACCAAAAGAGGAGCCACCAGAACGGCCAATTCATGATCGGTTTTTCGGGCAATATGTTCTTTATTAAAAGCCAATAATTTCTCTTCATCGAAAATGGCATTGGAAGCATTAAAATTATCAGGGGTAAAAATATTTATCAGTTCTTCCACAGAATATATTTCCCTATCGGTTTTGGGTGACCAACCCAACAGAGTAAGATAATTAAACATCGCTTCGGGGAGAATACCCTCTTCTTTATATTGAGCCACATCTTTATCTCCCAATCTCTTGGAGACTTTTCTCTTATCGGGTCTTAAAATCAGCGGCACATGACCAAATTGAGGAGGTTCGAAACCCAAAGCTTTATAAATATGAACCTGTTTAAAGGTATTGGTAATATGATCATTCCCTCGAATGACATGAGTAATTCCCATCTGATGGTCGTCAACCACCACAGCGAGGTTATAGGTAGCGATACCATTGGAGCGGGCAATAATAAAATCCTCGATTTCACTGTTATCCCTTTTCAAGTCACCCGAAACCATATCATGGAAAACCGTTTCACCGGAAGGAATTTTTATACGAATAGCGAATTTTTCGCCATCAGCTAATTTTTGCTCAATCTCATTTTGAGAAAGATTCAAACAACGTCGATTATAGTGAAAAGGCTGTTTATTTTTTTTTGCTTCTTCCCTATCTTTCTCCAATTGTTCGGGGGAGCAAAAACAACGATATCCAAACCCATTGTCGAGAATCTTTTGAGCGAAATCTTTATAAATTCCCAAACGTTGCGATTGATAGATAATCTCTTCATCCCCATTCATACCAAGCCACTTCAGAGCGGAAAAAATGGGTTCTATTAATTCTTTCCTACTGCGGGAGGCGTCAGTATCTTCGATGCGAATCAAAAATTTACCCTTATTGTGGCGAGCGAACAAATAATTGAAAATAGCCGTGCGCGCTGTTCCCACGTGAAGGTATCCCGATGGAGAGGGAGCAATACGTACTCTTATATTCTGACTGTCACTGGTCATATCAAATTACTATCGTCCTTATTTTGTGAATTATCATTAATATTTTTTTCTTCCGGTGGTTTCGGTGGCGGCGGAGTCCCTGAAAAAGGAGGTGCTGGTGGAACTGAGGACGTTGCCGCTGTTTGGGCGATAATCGGTTGCGGTTTGAATTGTGATGGCTGTTCTTCGCCTACTAATTGCAATTGTAACTCAATGCCTCCCACCAAGCGAGTAATCAAGTTATATAAAAAGGCAATGACGATACCGATAATAGTATTAAAGAAAGCGCTGAAAAAAGCAAAAACAAAAGGCATCACCACAATAAGAATCCCCATAGACATCTTACCCATATCCATATTTTCAGATTGAAGTATAGGTAATTGGGACATAACGGTCATAATAAATCCGGCAAACAAAGCATACAAAAAGCCAAAAATGAAACCGCCGATTAAATTAAGAAAAAACATCACCTTAGTTAAAGGCCAGATAGGAATCGATTTTAATTCATAACGCATAACTTCCCCTTCCTCAATTATGTTACCAAACATTGTATATTTGAAAAAAGAATAAAAGGAATAACCAAATAAAGCAATAAATTAATTATGCTTAGTAACGATTAAAATATTAAGTTTATAATATACCGATATTTATAAGAATCCAATTATAGCTTCTAATAAGCTCAGATATTACGATAAAACACACTCTTTCAAAAGAAAGCGGGCGTCGACAGCTTTACATTTCTCTCTATCCGGTGAGGCAATAAAAGGATTAATATCAATACTTGAGAAACAGTCGAAATCCTTTACCAGTTGTGACAAACGCAAAAGAGTTTCCTCAAGGATAGATAAATCAACCGGTAGAGCACCGCGAAAACCGGTTAACAACGGATAAGAACGGATGGAACGAATAATATCTTTGGCTCCTTCGTCAGTCAAGGGGTTCACTCTAAAAGATACATCTTTCATCACTTCCACATAAATCCCCCCCAAACCGAACATAATAAGAGGACCAAACGAAGGGTCTATGATCATTCCCATCACAGTTTCAATGCCCCCCGAAATCATCTGTTGCATCGCCACCGAAAACTTCTCGTCTTTCTTTAACTTACCCACCCGCTTTTTTAACTCGTTAAAAGCATCTTTAACTTCTTTGGCAGAGCGTAAATCGACAATAACGCCACCAAATTCCGTTTTATGCAAGATGGGTGGCGTATTGATTTTCATTACCACCGGATAGCCTATTTTATTGGCAACAGAGGCAGCTTCTTTCGGTGAAAAAGCATATTTATAACCTGCCGCGGGAATACCGTAGGCAGCCAACATTTCAATAGCTTGGTCTCCTATAATTGCCTTTTCTCCATTTTTAATGGCGTCATCAATCAGCTTCTTTGCTTTTTCATAATCGACCTTAAAAGTTTTGAACTTCCCTTTGGGTTTATTGAGCCATTTTTTATAATTGGAAATAGTCGCCAAAGTTTTAGCGATTGCTTCCGGGAAGATATAAACGGGAATATTATGCTCTTTTAAAAATTCAATTCCCTGAGAACCCTCGCCGGCTCCCATAAAACAAGCTAAGACCGTTTTGGGAGTGTCTTTTAAAGATTCATAGATATTTTTCGCCACCTCAAGTTGATTGATAGTAACCGGAGGGACAAAAATAGGGATAATGGAATCGTATCTTTTATCATTTTTGACGGCATCAAGAGTCAACTTGAATTCTTTACCTCCCGCTCCGGCAATCATATCCATAGGATTGGAAAAAGAAGCCTCGGCAGAAATAAATTTTTTCAACTTGTTTATAGTCATAGGCGACAAAGGAGGCATTTCCATCCCGCTATTGATTAAAGCATCGGTGACAAGTATACCGGGGCCACCGGCATTGGTCACCACCACCACCCGATTCCTTTCAGGTACCGGTTGGTTGGATAAAGCGGCGGCAACATCAAAAAGCTCTTCCACCGTATCAACGCGCATAACACCGGTCTGTTCAAACAAAGCATCAACACCGACATCAAGACCGGCCAAAGCACCGGTATGCGATGATGCCGCTTTGGCACCCAATTTGGTACGACCTGATTTCACCGCGATAATCGGTTTTATCCGCGACACCTCTCGAGCGATACGAGTAAAGTTGCGAGGATTACCAAAATTTTCCAGATACATTAGGATAATATCCGTATGCGGATCGTCTTTTAAATAAGCTAAAATATCATTGGAAGATATATCCGCTTTATTCCCTATGGAAGCAACCACTGAAAAACCTATGCCTAATTCTTTGGCATGACTCATTATTGCTTCTCCCATCGCTCCCGATTGAGTAATAAAACCGATGCGACCGCATTTGGGATAGGTTTTCCCGAAAGTGGCATTAAGACTTATTTGGGGATCAGCATTGACCACACCAAAGCAATTAGGACCGATCATGCGCATGTCATACTCATGAATAACTTCCAAAACTTCCATCTCACGTTTTTTACCTTCAGGTCCCACTTCAGAGAAGCCGGCGGAAATTACTACAATTCCTTTAACGCCTTTCTCTCCGCACTGTTTGACAACATCTTTAACAAACTGTTTGGGAATAATAATAATCGCCAAATCAACGGCATCGGGAACATCAAGAATCGTTGAATAAGCTTTGATAGAATGAATTACCTGTGCCTTGGGATTTACCGGAAAAACTTTACCGTTAAATTCGGCTAATAATATATTGTGAAGAGTTTCACGACCTATACTTCCTTTACGGGTTGAAGCTCCGATAACGGCGACTGACTTCGGTCTAAAAATAGCATCTAATTGACTTTTCATAACTTTTTATTCTACAAAGGGTTACTGGTTTTCGCATAACAAACCAAATAGAAATCAACAAACTTTATTTATTAATCTATCTATCTTTATTATCGTCATAACTTATACAAAATCAATGTAGTCACAGTTGAAAGTCAAGATAAACTTCCACAATTATTTTTATATTTCAAGAAGAATGAAAAAGCCGCTAAGAACTATTCTTGGCGGCTTTAGAAACTGAACAAGTTACCAAAAGTTATTTTCTTTTCTTTTTGGATGTTTTTTTATCGTTGATAGTAGCTTGAGCGGCCGCTAACCGAGCGATCGGCACGCGGTATGGCGAGCAAGATACATAATCAAGACCTATCTTATGACAGAAAGCGATGGAATCAGGATCGCCCCCATGCTCACCGCAAATACCAATTTTAAGATCAGGTCGAGTGGAACGTCCTTTTTCTTTTCCCATCTTAACCAATTGGCCGACACCATCCTGGTCTATGGAGACAAAAGGATCTTTTGGTAAAATATCGTGGCTCAGATAATATTTCAAGAACTTACCGGCATCATCACGAGAAAAGCCCATCGTCATTTGCGTAAGGTCATTGGTGCCAAAACTAAAAAACTCAGCTTCCGTAGCAATCTCATCGGCTGTAAGTGCCGCACGAGGAATCTCAATCATCGTGCCCACCTTGTAGTTTAATTTTTTCACTTTCGACTTAGTAATAACTTCCTTAGCAATACGGTCAACAACTTCTTTCTGATTTTTAAATTCATTAATATGGCCCACCAGAGGAATCATTATTTCCGGCTTAACCGATTTCTTATCTTTAACCAGTTCACAGGCAGCTTTAATAATTGCTCTAACTTGCATCTCTGTTATTTCGGGATAAACAATACCCAAACGACAACCACGATGCCCCAGCATAGGATTAATTTCTTTTAATTCATCGATACGGCGTATTATCTTCTGAAGTTTTTCATTTTCTTCCTCATAATCTTCACTGCGACTATCGAGATTTTTAATTTTCTCCAAGACCTCTTCTTTGTTAGGTAAAAATTCATGAAGGGGAGGATCCAAAGTACGAATGGTCACCGGTAAACCCTGCATAGCCTCAAAAATATGTTTGAAATCCAGTTTCTGAAAAGATAGCAGTTTATCCAAAGCCGCTTGGCGTTCTTCCGTTGAATCGGCCATAATCATTTCTTGAACGATAGGGATTCTATCTTCCGCAAAAAACATATGCTCCGTTCGGCACAAACCGATACCTTCCGCTCCGAATTTAAGAGCTTGCTTGGCATCTCGAGGAGTATCGGCATTGGTTCTTACTTTCAGTTGTCTGATTTCATCGGCCCATTTCATAAACTCAGAAAACTCGCCGGAAAGCTCCGGTTCAATAGTCGGGACTTTACCCATTATCACTTCACCCGTAGAACCGTTAAGAGTAATCACTTCACCCTCTTTTATAATCAGCTTACCCACTTGAAATTGTTTTTTTATGGGGTTAACTCTAATAGCACCCGCTCCCGCAACACAACATTTTCCCATACCACGCGCAACAACAGCGGCATGAGAAGTCATCCCTCCGCGAGCGGTCAGAATGCCAACAGCAACATTCATACCTTCAATATCATCGGGGTTAGTT
Source organism: FCB group bacterium (assembly GCA_013151855.1). Lineage (GTDB taxonomy): Bacteria > Zixibacteria > MSB-5A5 > GN15 > FEB-12 > JAADHM01. The sequence goes on from JAADHM010000212.1 coordinate 8,922, forward strand.
TCTTCACGAACTAAAATAGTAGATTCTTTAGCACCACGTTCCACGACATCTTCAGCGGTAAAATAGACTTTCCCCGAAGCAGCTCCGGGCGAAGCGGGTAATCCTTTGGTGACGACTTCATAAGTAGCCTTTGAATCGATTCGAGGATGTAACAGATGGTCAAGTTGTTGAGGTTCTATCCGCATCAGCGCTTCTTCTTTGGTAATAAGTTTTTCTTTTACCATATCAACGGCAATTTTTACCGCTGCTTGAACAGTACGTTTACCGTTTCGAGTTTGAAGCATATACAATTCACCCTCTTGAATGGTGAACTCAAAATCCTGAAGGTCACGATAATGTTTCTCAAGTTTTGTGGTAATAGTTTTTAACTGATTATAAACCGAAGGCATTTCTTCGGCAAGATGGCTGATTGGTTGCGGAGTACGAACACCGGCAACGACATCTTCTCCTTGAGCATTTACCAGATACTCTCCGAAAAATTCTTTTTCACCGGTGGCAGGATTACGAGTAAAACCAACTCCGGTACCTGAATTGTTACCCATATTCCCAAAGACCATAGCCTGAACATTGACCGCCGTCCCCAACCCAGAAGGAATACCATGCATCCGGCGATATGATATCGCCCGAGGATTATTCCAACTGCGGAAAACAGCATCACGTGCTAAGCGTAATTGAACGAAAGGATCATCAGGAAAAGGTTCTCCTGATTTCTTTTTGATAATCTGTTTAAATTTCTTTACGATATCTTTTAAATCATTCACCTGAAGAGAACTATCTTGCTTGATACGACGCTCTTCCTTCTTTTTGGTAATAACTTTTTCAAAGAGGTCTTTATCAATACCCAAAACAACATTACCGAACATACTGATAAAACGACGATAATTATCCAAAGCAAAGCGCATATTACCGGTTAATTTACCCAACCCTTCGACCGTTTCATCATTAAGGCCTAAGTTCAAAATAGTATCCATCATTCCCGGCATAGATATTTTAGCACCGGATCGTACAGAAACTAAAAGCGGATTTTCCGGATCTCCAAATTTTCTACCGGTTGCCTTCTCGATAAAAGCGATGTATTTCTCCAAATCTTTATCAATATCTTTGGGAATCTCCAAAGAGTTTTCATAATAAAGGCGACATACCTCCGTGGTCATCGTAAATCCCGGAGGCACCGGCAATCCCGCTTTACTCATCTCGGCAAGATTGGCGCCTTTTCCCCCCAACAGCTCACGCATAGAGGCATCGCCATCAGCTTTACCTTTACCAAAAACATAATAATATTTTTTTGAGGCGGGTGTTTTTTTATTAGTAGTTTTTGCTTTAGCGCTACTTCCCTTGTTACCTTTTTTCCCAGTCCTTTTTTTTGATGAAACTACTTTTTTGGCAGGCATAACCTTATCCCTTATTTTAAGTGTACTTTTTGATGAATGTATCAAAAAAAAGGTTGCGATGCAATATAAAAGGCGATTAGATGTTAATCATTTTTATAATTTTTCGGGAACCAATAGGTCAGCTATAATCACATAGTAAAAAAACGCTCTCCGCTGAGAATTTTTTCCAATATGCGGATTGTCTTTTCTACCGATGAATGCATAATATCCGTAGTATTATAAGTTGTTCGCACTACCTCACGAGGAGCCGTAAAACTGGATTTTCCTCTCCCCCCACGCATCTTCTTCTTATGCGTTAAATTGTACTGTCGCTGATATTCTTTTGCTTTTTCTTTATGCATTTGGTAATAACGACGTTGATATTCCCGACGTGCTTCCGCCGTAGAAAGCTTACCCTTCCTGGCTACTTTCTCCTGGCTTTTGTTTTCTGCCTTTACGCTGGCATTGGCTGGAGCGAGCTTTTTGGTCCGAGCCATTACCTACCTCACTTTCCCTGTGCTAAATTTTGCTACCCTTTTTCGCAAAATATTATTTGGTTCCACCACAAGTAATATGAGGAAATGTTTGCTGTATGTCAAGAATTATTTTCTAAAAATAATATTTATTTTGTATAACCTCCAAAAATATAAAGAGTTAAATATTTATGATTTTATCGCATTTACTATCTATAATATACTCAATAAGTTATGAAGGAACAATATTTACAACATAACTTATTGCCTTTCAAAGAAAAATCTATTATGCACATTATGTTTAACATACATTCTAACATTCTATATAGATACTTATACAAATCATATCCTATGACGTTTAATAAATGTGTTCTCAAAATAAAAATAAGGTATAACCCTATCATTTATCAAGCTTTATTTGTTCGCGAACGAAGATAATAACCAATCTCATAAATAATATAAGCTATCACAAATAAAATGAAAAGCCAAAAAACAATCGGAAACCATACGCTATAATTCTGATTATTGCCTGAATAGTTGAAAGCTACCTTTCCCCAATCTTTCACATCTTGCATACGGTTAATGAAAAGAGAAATACGTGCCATAACGGTAAAACCAAAAGAGGCACCGAAACCAATCATCAAAGTCCAGATACCAAATTTGGCAACGGCACCGAAAACCCCTTTATGCGCTTTCGAAAAGAAGAAATAAATCAAAGAAGCTATGGTCCCGACAAAAATAATCAACTGTGAAAATCCCGAGGTGGTATCAAGCAAATTAAATGAACCGTGTCCGAAAAAATGTGCCCAATCAATTTTAACCATGGTAGCATACAATTGTTTGTTAACCTGATTGGACATCGTTAAAGGGATTGCCAAACCGGTTGAAATTCCGATATACAGTGCCATCGGCCAACGTGATAGCCAAGCATATTTTTTTGAAAATCGCGCCCACATCATTATCCCCAAAATAGCGGGTATAATATACCATGGTTTGGAAGAGTTAAGCCATAACAAATACCAGTCACCATCGGCAAGACGTTGGAAGAGATTGGGAATTAAGCCGTTAAACCATAAGATGACCACAAAATAACCGGCGGACACACCGACCACAAGATGTTCGGCAAATTTGTAAAAAGGATTATCTTTGTAAAGAAAAGAGAAAGTTGCCATAGTCAAAAAGACAGCAAAAGTAGTCCATAAAAATGTTCCCAAATCCATAATTTATATCCCCTTCTCTCTTAATTTCTTTTTACGCTTATTCATAAAGAAACCTACGTTACCCATTACGATAAAAAGTATTATCACCATGTGAGCATAGAGTTGAATTCTCATTCCCCCCATAGCTCGGCCGGGGTTATCAGCTAATTTTTCATACTCGGCGGCGCCAAGAAGACCACCCATGATACCGAATATTTGTCCTGAACCAAGATAAGGGTAATACTGAGCGGTCATAACCCCGGTTAAGCCCAGGGCTAAAGGAAAGTTAAACCTCCCTTGTCCGTAATTAATCCAAGCATCGGTGATACTCCCTCCCGAAATATCAATAACGCCTGCGGTTTGGTCATAGTTCAAAACGCCCTTCATCATAGGAATAGAGTCAAGCGGAGTGCCATAATAATCCGTAGGAAAGGGTAGTCGAAAATCCTGTCCCATACCTAAAATAACCAAACCATAATAGGGTTTATAACCCAAAAAGGTATAATCAATACCGTTTTTAATTTCTCTTCCCTTATAAAATTTTCCATTATAAGTTTTATCCACCTTCATAGAGTCACTAATATCACGAATTGCCTGTTCCGCCATTCCCGGACCATTTTGAGATAATGCCGTAAATATTATTTTTATTTTTCTTCGCCAACAATGCTCTACAATAGCAAAAGTCATGGGCTGAAGTTCCGCTAAATTATTCGGATCATAATCGATGGCAATTAAAACAATTTTCCCCGGTTCAAGAGTATCAATAAAATCATAAATTGATCTTACTTCCGGAACCACATGAATAGGCACTTTAAAGGGAATAATATAAGTTACAACACAAACAATGATCAGAAACAAAAATATCCAGCGCCGATCTAACCGCATCATTTTATCAAATATATTCATAACAGCACCTCCTTATCCTTTCCCCATATAACCACGTTCAATACCCAGAATTACTTTCAATGCCGTAGCTACCACGCCAAGCCCGATACCGATAACAATCGCTCGATTAGCGGCTAAATTAGGGACGTTCATCAACCAAGTAGATGTTCTGGCAAAATATTCAGCACCTGGGAGGTAAAAGTTAAATCTAAGCATAACAATCAAAGCTGCCACCAACAAAATAGTCGCCAATACATTTCGCGCCCGGAAAGCACGATAAGCCGCCGAAGCAATAAAGAAAGCTAAGAGGGAAAACATAGTGGAAAGAATGGGAATTAGAATATAATCAAAGAAGTCCTGAAACATAGTATTTTTAAGACCCTCGCTAGTGCTAAAATGAATGCTCCATGATTTGTCAAAGTATCCGATTAAAATAGAAATAATTAAAAATAACAACGCCAAACCAATATATAAGATTTTGGATTGCCCTTTTGCTTTTATGGTCTGAATTAACATTATTATCACCAACAAGACAGCAATGACAAAAGGAAAATAATACCCCCAACTATCACCATTTTTAGCCGTGAATCCAAAAATAATCATAAGAAACAAACCGGCTAAAGTGACATAAGAATAACCCCAGTTTGGTCTTCTGTTGTTTATTTTATCGATGGAAACCCGCCAAAGAGACCAAATCCCCAAAGCAAGAGCAAAAATTCCTATAATCAGAATCCAATCAAGCAGGAACTCATATACCCATTCCGATGATTCGTGAGGAACAAAATATTGGAAAATAGTAAAAAATCCAAAGATAAAAACTAAAGCAAACGGTATTTGTCTTTTCATCTATAAAATCCTCCTAATTGGCAACTTTGAAAAGATCAGTAAACTGAGTCCATCCGAAATTAGACATAATCAATCCTATAATTGCTAATATAATTACCAACGCTTTGGCGTAATCCTGTGCTTTTAACGAACCCAACAATAACGGTTCACGCCCCAGATAAGCGGAAGCGGCATAAAGCTCTTCGCCTATCAAAGTATAATCACAAGCAACAATAAAGAAAGGAATCTGTGCTATCTGGTCCGTACCGGCAATTTGAATAGAACCCGCCAAAGCTCCGGTTTCAGCCAAAATTAAAGATTCCGCAAAGAACACCCCCATATAAATATTAGTGGCTGGTAACTCTCGCAACATGATACCGTTAACCGCCGCCACATAAGCGAATTGCGACTGGGTCACAAAATGAACCGTATCTTCTTTATAATCATCAGGCCTGCCGGCATCAAGGTAAGCCGACTTAACCACCTCCTGAGCAACGGCCATAACTAACGGATCGTATGTGGGTACCAACAGCTCTGTTTGATATTCCGCCACTTGTTTGGCCACCCGACTTAAAATGGTAAAAGAAGCAATGGTGGCAATATCGGCAACAGATCCCAAACCTAAAATATACAAAATAGGTCGTCCCATCTCGGTAGCCCGTCCGATGGCATCGTCAACAGCTTCAATTCCGCTAAGAGGTCGCACATAAAGCTTGGCTCCATTTTTTGCTTTCTCGACAAAATATATTGTTAAGAAAGTAAATAAGATGACAGCCACCAATACCGGTATACGACCGGTATTAAACCATTGTCCCGAACATTGAACCGGCCCAAAAACTTTGGAAGATGCTCTAACAGTACTATCTTTGGTAACCGCATCAACGCGGTAATAGAAATCAGTGAGATCAGGCAGGTAATCCTGAGATTCTTTTTCCTTACTACCGGTGTTTTTGTAAGATTTAGTCCCCGCCGGAACCTTACCCACTTCTTTCCAATAACCATTATTGGGATATGCTTTATGAGCCGAGGGTAATTCTTTCAAAACAGCATTATATTCTTTTTTAAGAGATCTCATCTCTTTTTTCAGTACTTTTTCATGTCCCCTTTTTATTTCTTCTTCTTTCACCGTGGTCATAGCTTTTCTTAAAGTCGTTAACGAATCCATCAGATAAGGGACCCACCGATAAATTTGATATTGTAACACGGAATTTTGTCCCGCCCCATCATCGGCAGATAATTGCCAATTAAGGGTGATAGAATGACCATGATCATTGGGGGTGTCAAAAGCCTTAAACATCGTTACCGGAGCAGGAGGAGCTATGGAATCGACAGCGGTAGAATCCTTATTCACGGTATTCGTTTCAGCTAAAGCGAAAGAACCGAGACATAACATCAATAAAAATATTACGATCAGCTTTAAGTTCATATAGTTCTCCCAGTATTTCAGGAAAATTGATAATTATTTATTCAAAATAAAATACTCAATAAACCAACAAATCAATTACAAATTTTCGACTCCGGTCAAAATAAAAAAAACATTCGCCACGGCGAATGATAAGATAAAATAAACGTGTCATTGGTAGATAATACAGAATTCATGGTAGTAATAAAACAAAAGATGCTGTCTTTGTAAAGAGCAATTTATTTAATCATTCCCAACCAAGTTCCAAAAAGGAAATCAAGACGTCCAATCATTAATGACATACGACTCATAACCGTATATCCAAACGAAGCACCGAAGGTAATCATCAAAAACCAAATTCCCACTCTCGAAGCGAGACCAAAAGCACCTTTATGCTCTTTCGAGAAAAAGAAATAAACCAAACCGCAAAAAGTACCGGCAACAATAAAGAAATTAGCGATAATAGTCGCCCAATCTCCGATAAAAACAGGAATTATCGTTGACGCTACCTGAGCCATAGCATTGGAGACAAAATAAATCATCATATACAACCCCGCCGTAGCACCGACAATAAATGCCAAGGGCCAACGCGATAGCCATCCGATTTTCTCAAACAGACGGCTGAGCATCATCACTCCCAAAATAAATCCTACCCAAGGAATAATTCTTTCCCAACTAGTGAGATCGTGATTGGTGACCTGAAGGTAAAACTTTTTATACAAGTTATCCCAGTAATAAACAATAAACCAATATCCGGCAGAAATCCCCACAAAGATTGCTTCACAGGCTTTGTACAAGAAGTTATCTTTATATAAAAAGGAAATAATACCAATAGTTAGCAAAGCCGCCAACCAAACGCCGAATTGACCCCAGAAACCCATCTATTTTTTCTCCTTTTTTCTACTAAAATAAGCTACATTTCCAATAATAATAAAAATTACAACCACCACATGAGCAAATGATTGGGACAAAATATAAGTGGTCGCCTTTCCCGGTTTTTTAGTCAGTTTCTCGAATGCCGCACCTCCCGACATCCCCCCCAACAAACCTACTAACTGATGAGAATTCAAATAAGGATAAACCATCGGTGCCTGTACGGCAGTATTACCGGCGGCTACGGGAAGCTTGAACCTATCAACGGCAATCTGTACCCACTCCGCCGTACCGGGCTTGCCCGCTGAAAAATCCATACAAAAATCTATATTGGAAAAGTTACTGACATTATTCAGAAGAGGGATAGAATCATAAGGAGTGTTATATAAGTCAGAAGGGAACATCGCCTTAAAACTCTCCCCCATACGTAAAATGACAAACTCGTTCCCGGCTTGAAAACCAAGATTAACGTAATCTCTCCCGTATTTAATCTTCTTTTTCAAACTCGGTTCCGCCTTAAAAGCAGATTGTATCGCTTGGTCCGCTTGTTGCGGCCCTTGAGGCCATAAACCCATAATAATCACTTTGAGACCACGGTCAAAAGCATACTTCATAAAAGCAACTGCCATAGGTTGCAACTCCGGCGCCGAAGGGGGGTCATAGTCGAATGCCGCCAGCACCTTTGAACCGGGAGGAAGTTTTTGTAAAGCGTCATAGACTGACCTTACTTCCGGTGAAACGGGGATATTTAAAGTTAACTTCATAAAAAAAGGAAGTGATAAGGAAATACCGACCAACAAGAAAACCACACGACGGCCAATAAGTTGTCCCTGAAGAGTGCGAATTAAAATATATACAAAAACCAATCCCAAAAGAATAATAACAATCATCGATACCGTATAAGAGAACTCTACCGGTTTTGGTATAAGGTATTTTAAAACAAATGCAAAAATAATTAAAAGACTAACAATAACAACTTCTTTTTTTTTCATCAGTCATTTCCCAAATATGAACGTTCCAAACCAAGAATAATACGTAAAGATGTGGATACCAACCCCAAAGCAATTCCAATCATAATAGCCCTCTGCCCGGCTGTATTGGGAACATGCATTATCCAATTAGCCCACTGCGACAGTTGATATTGGTGCGGTAACCACGAAGTTAAAATATCACCGACGGGAACCCGACCCAACATCACCAAGAAAGCGGCAAGTAGCAATAAAGTCGCTTCAAAATTTCTCGCTCTGAAAGCCCGATATGATGCCGAAGCCACAAAAAACGCTAAAAGAGCAAACATGGTCGCCGATAAAGGAGTATAAACATTTACATATAACCAATCGAATGATGTCCCGGGATCACGAAAAGAATAGTGCGGGTTAGCATATAAACCCCTGTAACCCTCATAAAAACCAAAGAAAACAATAATAATAAAAGAAACAATAATTAAGACCGAATAAGGCCAATCGGGACTTTTTCTAACTATTTTTATGGTAGAAATTTTTATCAGATTCAGCACTCCCAACCAAATAGCAAAAGCGGCAATAACGGCAAACCAATCATTGAACCAGTTTTCAAAATAATTAAAAGGTTCGTGAGGAATAAAATATGCAATTAAATAAGCAGTACCGACAATAAACGTTATGGCAACGGGAATCTCACGTTTCATAAATTAATCCTTCACACAATTTAATGAGCCATAAAAAACTTAGAAAATGGAATACCAAAACTCTCCAAAATTACACCTATGATAATGGCAATTAAAAACACCGCCTTCCCAAAATCCTGTCCTTTGAGAGAACCCAACAACTTTGGCTCACGCGAAAGATAAGCGGAAGCGGCAAAAAGCTCTTCACCAATTAAAGTATAATCGCATGCGGCGACGAAGAAAGGCAGCTGCGCCGGCATAGCGGTACCGGCAATCTGGATAGCTCCTATACTATTACCGGTCTCAGCGATAATAAGCGATTCCGCGAAGAAAGCGCCAATCATAAAGATAGTTGCCGGTTTTTCACGAACAAAAAGTCCGTCAACGGCGGCGGCATAACCAAATTGGTCATCGGTCAAATAACGCACCTGGTCTTCTCGGAAAGAATCGGGTCGTCCCACTTTACTATACGCTTCCCGAACCATTTCTTTGGCTGTCACCATAACCAAAGACCTCGAAACGGGAACATCAATACGGGTATCATTCTCCGCCGCAAATGTTGCCACCCGCCCCAAAATGGTCATACTGGCTAAAGTTTGGACATCATCCATATCATTGATACCCGGTATATAATAAATGGAGCGCCCCATTTCCGTAGCGCGTCCGACAGCATTTTCCACTTCCTCAATACCGGCAATTTTACGGATATAAAAACTTTTCCCCGATTTTGCCGCAAATATAAAGTAAATAATAGCCCCACAAAGGACTATAATACCTATAAAAATATTTAAACGTTTTATATTAAACCATTGAGCCGTAGATTTGACAGGACCATATACTTCAGATTCTCCCATAGATTTCCAAAGATAATTGCCATTCTCTTTAGCAAAATTAAAAGAAGCTACTTTATAATAAAATCCGACACCAAGATCAGCTTTATTATCCATATATGACGTTACTCCGACAGTTGAATTACCCACTTCCTTAAAAGGACCAGATTTACTTTTACTGCGAAATATCAGATATTCTTTTACTTTGCCATTTTTCTCATCGGGAGAAGGTTTCCAAGAAATATCAATAACCCCACCGGCATCTCCCGGCTCATCTTTAACTCGTATATCAACGGGAGGTAGAGGTTTAGATGCGGTAATAATAGAGTCATAATTTAAGGAATCGCTTAAAACAGGTTTGTCCTGACCGAAGACGGAGCCATTTATCAACAGTATCATTATAAAAAGGAGAAAAATAAGAGAAAAACGAGATGAGTTCGAAGAGAAAAACAAATTATTTAATTTCAACCTAATTATCCTTACTATTACTTCTCATTACAACAGTAAAAGCATTGTCACAAAGACGTAACACAACACATATTGTACGAAAATTAACTTGAAAAGTCAAAACAAACTAAAAAAAACTGTTGTTTAATTTTCAAATTAAAAATTATCACGAATTTAAATGACCGTATTTATTAAGTCAAGCTAAAAAACAATGTTAATAAACAGAAATATCTAAATTATCATATTTAATATATTAGAAATATATATAAAATAATGATTTACTCTTTTGTAGATTATAGGTATTAACCACAAAAAACCTCCTTTACAATCTAAATCGTATTTATTATAATGGCAGTCTTGCGGATAGCCGCAAAATAAACTATGTCTATAAAGACTAAAAGTAGTAATAGAAATACGGAGAAGATTTACTTTTTAAAATACAGGAACGTTTGATGACTAAATTTGAAAATCCCGAAGATATAAAAGTTATTGTTGCTACCGATTGTGGTTCCACTACCACCAAGGCAATTTTGATCGAATATGTAAACGGTGAATACCGCTTAATAACACGAGGCGAAGCACCCACAACCGTAGAAGCTCCTTTTGAAGATGTAACCATGGGAGTTTTAAATGCCGTTGCCGAGGTTGAAGAATTATCAGGCCGCAAACTTCTCGATGAAAACAACAAATTTATTAGCCCCGCCAAGGATAAAGAAGGTACTGATATATATATATCAACTTCCTCAGCAGGTGGCGGCTTACAAATGATGGTAGCCGGTGTGGTTCGTTCCATGACCGCCGAATCGGCGGAACGCGCCGCTCTTGGCGCCGGCGCTATCGTTATGGATGTAATCGCCTCCAATGATAAGCGTCTCCCCCATCAACAAATCGAAAGAATCAGAAAACTGCGACCGGACATGATTCTTCTTTCCGGTGGTATTGACGGTGGTACGACTACGCATGTCGTTGAATTGGCAGAACTTATCGCCGCCGCCGACCCTCGTCCCAGATTGGGTTCAAGTTACAAATTACCTATTATTTATGCCGGCAATAAAGATGCGGCGGAACTTGTTAAAAAGACTCTCGCCGATAAAGTAGATTTAAAAACGGTCGATAATTTGCGCCCTGTTTTGGAAAGGGAAAATCTTGGTCCCGCTCGTGAAGAAATCCATGAGCTTTTTATGGAACACGTGATGGCCCAAGCTCCCGGATACAAAAAGCTAATGTCATTGACTGATGCTCCCATTATGCCCACCCCCGGAGCTGTCGGATTGATAATTCAAACCATTGCCAAGCAATACGGGATTGAGGCTGTGGGAGTTGATATTGGCGGCGCCACTACGGATGTTTTCTCCGTTTTTCGACCCGATGGTGAAACTCCTGTTTTCAACCGAACGGTATCGGCAAACTTAGGTATGTCTTATTCCATTTCCAATGTATTTGCCGAAGCTACTTTACCGAAAGTCATGCGTTGGGTCCCCTTCAAAATGGATGAACGTGATTTACGTAACCGCGTTAAGAATAAAATGATTCGTCCCACCACTATTCCTCAAGCAATGGAAGAACTTATTTTTGAACAGGCTATCGCCAAAGAAGCACTGCGGTTAGCATTCATTCAACACAAAAATTTTGCTACCGTGTTGAAAGGAGTGCAACAGCAGAGAACTATCGCCGATGCTTTCGAGCAATCTTCTTCCGGTGCTACCATCGTTAATATGATGACTCTAAATATGTTAATCGGCTCGGGAGGAGTATTGTCTCATGCTCCTCGCCGTCAACAAGCGGCATTGATGCTCATTGACGCTTTTATGCCCAAGGGGATTACCCGCTTAGCCGTAGACTCAATTTTTATGATGCCCCAACTGGGAGTCTTGACCGAAGTTCAACCCAAAGCCGCAACGGAAGTTTTTGAAAAGGATTGCCTAATCCATCTGGGCACTTGTATTGCTCCTGCCGGTAAAACCAAAAAAGCCGGTCCCGTTATGAAATATACTCTCGAATTACCCGACGGTACCGTTTCGGGAACTTTGCAGTACTTGGAAATGAAAAAATTCCCTCTCGGTATTGCCGAAAACGGTTTACCTTTGAAAATAAAAGCAACCTTTGAACCGGAACATCACTTCGATGTCGGTGCCGGAAAAGGAAACAAATTAACGACCGAACTTAACGGAGGCGTAGTAGGTATTATCCTTGACGGACGCGGACGACCGTTTGATTTATCCGATTTGGATGAAGAAACAAGGGTTACCTACCTGAAAAAATGGATGACAGAACTGGATATATATCCGAAAGAAAGTTTACAGTAAGATTATGAGTAAAACAATAATAAAATACGCTCTCACCTTAGCAACCACTTTATTAGTATTGGCAACATCGGGGCTATGTAAGAATTATGTCAGCTTTGATGGCGGGTTCTATATTACCTATCCCGATAATTGGTATCAAGTCGACTATAATACGGTTGATGCTTTTTTAGCCCGGGCTAATGCGGGAAAAGAAATGTTTAATTATGATGCCGTGTTTGCTCCTGATTCTTCCAAACCTTTTTTTGCCAACAGTTACTTTTTTATCTCTTTGGAAAAAGTCGGGGAATTATCGCAACACCAAATTGATTCGGTATTGAAAAAACTCAGCGGTGTCTTTGGCAAAGGGATAAAATATTTTCCTGTGGGTGATTTTATGTCGGACATAAAATCCAATGCTCCTAACTATGACAAAAAAACTAAAGTGGTAACGATTTTGAACAATATCGTTCAAGGCCAAAAAACGGTTAAAAAGAACTTGATAATGATGAAATTTTATAACAAAGGGATTGCTTCTTTTTATTTCTATTTTCCCGATTCCTTATTTGCCAAGGACAAACAAATCTTTGAAGACGTCATAACTTCTTTCAGCACCAAAGATATTGACAAAGTTATTCCTCATGAACAAGCAAAAGTTGCCAATTTAAAAGGTAAAATTAAAACCACGGAATCAGAAAATTCCTACAGTGAAAAATCGAGAACAATATTGCTAATTACCGCTTTTGTGGTCATCTCGTTGATAATGATAGCAATATTTCGAAGAAAACGTAAGCGATAGATATTTAATTATATAGAGAGGTTCTTAATGGCTCATGCATATACCCCGGGATTGAAAGTAACTGATAATCTGCTGATTAAAAAACATCGTATTCTCCCTCTCAAAGGAGAAGTTATCGTCAAAGTTGGCGATAAAGTCAATCCCGATGATGTCGTTGCCCGCACTCATTTACCGGGAAATGTGGTTCCTTTAAACGTAGCTAATAAACTCAGTATTCCCCCGGAAGATTTAAAAGAAGTTATGTTAAAAAAAGAAGGAGATCCGATAAAAGAGGGGGAACTAATCGCTCTCAAAAAAGCTTTTATCAAATGGTTCTCAAGCAAATGTGAAGCTACTATTGACGGTTCTTTAGAATCTATTTCCACTATTACAGGACAGATATTACAGCGTGGGATGCCCATTCCGGTAGAAGTTAAAGCCTATTTGAAAGGTGAAGTTACAGAGGTTATTCCCAATGAAGGAGTGGTGGTAGAATGTGTGGGAGCATTTGTTCAGGGAATTTTCGGTATCGGGGGAGAAACCTCAGGGACTCTTCACATTGTCACAGAGGACAATACTACCATTTTAACGGAAGACTTGATTAACGAAAATATGGCCGGGAAGGTTGTTGTCGGTGGTTCTCTGGTTACTGCCGGGGCATTAAAAAAAGCTATCAAAGTCGGCATAAAAGGAATCGTTATCGGAGGTTTTGATGACAAAGACCTTAGAGATTTCCTTGGTTATGATATTGGTGTTGCTATTACCGGTTCGGAAGATATCGGCGTAACGTTGGTCGTTACGGAAGGATTTGGCCAAATTGATATGGCTCGCAAAACATTTGAACTTCTGAAAACAGAGGAAGGGAAAATGGTATGTATCAATGGCGCCACTCAAATTCGTGCCGGGGTTATTCGTCCCGAAGTTGTTGTCCCTATGACAGGAGATAAAACCCCTGAGATGGTTAAATCGGAAACAACAACAGAAGGTTTAACTGTCGGTTCACTGGTAAGAGTTATCCGTCACCCATTTTTTGGTAAAATCGGCAAAGTAACCAATCTTCCGGCACCGCTTCAAAAACTCGAATCCGAATCGATGGCACGTGTTTTAGAGGTTGAGTTTGAAGACGGTAAACGAGCTACGGTACCCCGTGCCAATGTGGAAATGATTGAAGGTAGTTAAAAAATATCCCCTTTTTAGTTTAATACCCTGATAAAAACCTCCCTTATATGACAAGGGAGGTTTTTCATATTGTAATTTCTATTGTTACCCATTATTGGATGTTATTCGGTTGACTTTACAGAGAAAGTATCTACTTTGGCAGAATCAAGTCGTGTGGAATCCATTAGCTCGGCTTTTTTAACTTCCAAAGGAACTTTATCGGTTTCCTGAGCTTTCTTTTTGCCACAAGAAAAAGTTATGGTTAAAACAAATAATAAAAGGGAAATTAAAAAGATAATACGTTTCACCATTTATCTCCTGTAATGAAAATATAATATTGTATAAAATAACGATTATTTTCTACTCTTGAGTCAAGATTTATTTAAACTACTTATAGACAATCAATAATAACCATTCTTCTTCAGTTTTAGTTGACGGATTGATAACGGTAAGCTATTATTTTTAACTTGCAGAAAATGACCTTTGGCAAGTTTAATAATGTTTAGTAACTTTTTATTAAAAAATGTGTAAGAGTTAATATGAACCATTTATTTATTCTGCCGGGTATTTTCTCCGGCTCTTTATGGAAGATAGTAAGCAGTACTTCCTTATTTGGAGTATTTATTTTATTTATCTTGTTTATTATGTCAATTGTTTCTTGGGTGATTATATTTCACAAATGGCGTCAATACAAAAACGTAGACAATGACAATCATCGTTTCCACCAACATTTTCACCGTTCCCAAAAATTGAAAGACGCCCTCGGCCAAGCCAAATCCAATTCATCTTCTCCTCTTGCCAAAATTTACCTCTCCGGTTTCAATGAAATAACCCAACTTAAAGAACAAAAGAATCAAGGAGGAGCTCTTCAGGAAAAGATTAATCCTTTAAACAAAGATGATTATGAAATCGTCGAAATGGCAATGGATAGAACTTTAACGGAAGAAATTGGATTTCTTGAAAAGCAAATAATTTTTTTGGCAACAACAGCTAACTCGGCACCCTTTTTGGGACTTTTGGGAACCGTCGTAGGTATTATGAACGCTTTCTGGTCAATAGGAGAACGCGGCTCGGCTTCTTTGGCGATTGTTGCCCCGGGTATCGCCGAAGCCTTATTGGCCACCATTGTCGGATTGGGAGCGGCTATTCCGGCAGTAATTGCTTTTAACTGGGCGAATAACAAACTCAAACAATTTAATGACTCATCCAATAATTTTATTCTTGAGTTTATGTCTTTAGTTAAGAAGGAATCACGTTAGTGCCCTTTCGACAGAAACGAACATATCGAGCTTTAGCGGATATCAATATCACCAATCTCGTTGATGTAGTATTGGTCTTGTTAATTATTTTTATGATTTCCGCTCCTCTCCTTCAATCGGGAATCGAGGTCAATTTACCTCAAACAAAAGCTACGGCTATCAGTGAACCATCGGAAGGAATTATTGTTACCATTGATAAAAAAGGCGGTATTTATATTAATGATGTTTGGTCACGTCTCGATAATTTTGAAGATAACTTAAAAAAAGCAATGAAAAGCAAAAACACATCCACTATTTATCTTCGGGCGGACTCAATGGTTTTATACGGAACGGCTATTGATGTTATCGGTCGGCTCAAAGATATGGGTATTGAAGACATCGGTTTGGTAACGGCTCATCATGGAAAGAAAAAAACCGGTAAATCCAAGAAGTAGCTGTTATGAAAAGAGACATTTTCTTATCAATATTTTTGCACGTGACAATAATCACTGCCGTTTTACTCTCAGCTCCCTTTGAATCAAAAGGAAATTTTAACTTCAATGAGGTTATTAAAATTAAAGCGGTGTCTATCCCCGATTTATCCCCGACCCCTTCTTCTATCATAATACCGGTTAAAATTCCTGAAATGCTGACCGAAGCACCGGTAAATATTCCTCTTGAATCACCCTCTACCATTAAAAAGCCAAAAGTAATCAAATACCGAAAGAAAAAACCAAAAAAGAAATCAAAAAAAAGAATTCCCGCCACTTCTTCCCAACAAACCAACACCAATAAATCATCCAAAAAAATTGAAGTTGGCGCCAGCACTGCCGGTACTCCCTTTGGCGGAGCCACTATTGACAACGCCACTTTTAATTATCCCTATTGGTTCGTCCAAGCCTTTAACAAAATTCAAAGTAATTGGCACAATACCGTTGCTATCGACGGTTCCGTTGTTTGTGTTGTTTATTTTCAGGTCATTCGCTCCGGACGCCTTATTGAAGTCAGAGTGGAGCAATCTTCGGGCATTCCGGCTTTCGATGAATCCTGCGTTGCCGCGGTTGAACGCTCCGCTCCTTTTCCTCCCCTCCCCAAAGATTTTCTCGATGAAATTATCGGTATAACGCTTCCTTTTAAATATGAACCGAGGTAAAGCAATGAAAAAAAGCTCATTGGTATTTATTATATTATTTTTGACATCTTTCTCTTTAGCTTCCGCTCAAGGCAACAGAATACGCAATGTCTTTTTTGATACCCTTCGTACCGGCAATATCCAGCCTACACCCATCGGTGTCGATAAAATGAAATATATCGGCAATCAATACATAACGGCACAAGATTCCACATTGATGCGTTATATTACCGCCGTGGTTCGATACGATATTGATTTCTATGCTGATTTTGAACTTATTCCGGTTGATAGTTTCTTTTTGACCATGTACCAAATAACCGACCTTGACCTTTTAAGCTGGCTTCGTCTGGGAGCGGATATTGTGGTAAAATTGGAAGCGGAATTTCCCGGCCAAAATATCCGTGCTCGGTGGCGTTTATATGATACCGCTCGACGTCAACAAATAGCCAAAGGTAAAATAACAGAAAATAAAAACAACTGGCGGATATTGGGACATCGCATTTCCAATGAAATCGTTCATACCTTAACGGGTAGCAGAGGAATATTTTTAACCAAGATTGTATATGTAAAAAAACTGGGAAAAGCAAAAGAACTCTTTCTCGCCGATTACGACGGCGCCAACGAACGGCAATTAACCGCTAACGGCTCTTTAAATCTTTCTCCTTGTTTTGCCCCTAAAAAAGACGAGATTTATTTTACCAGTTATATGAATGGAAACCCCCAACTCTACAAAGTTAATATTGATAGCAAAGTGATTAAACAAGTTGCCAGTTATCCCGGTATTATAGCGGCACCGGCTGTTTCCCCCGATGGTGAGGAAATTGCCTGTGTTCTTTCCAAAGATGGTAATTCGGAGATATACGTGTTAAATCTCAAAGGAGAAATTGTTAAGCGACTTACTCGTAATCGCGCTATTGATACTGCCCCTACATGGTCGCCGGATGGCAGAATGATTGCCTTTACCTCCGATCGCAGCGGCACACCTCAGATTTATCTTATGAACTCTGACGGATTGAATGTCAAACGTTTAACTTTTCAGGGGAATTACAATGATTCGCCTATCTGGTCAAGCCGCGGTGACCGTATAACTTTTGTCAGCCGTACCAAATCAGGCCGATTTGATTTGGCTTCCATTGACACTTCCGGCTATGACTATCGCATTCTTACCGAAGTTGGCATGAACGAAAACCCGCATTTTTCTCCCGATGGAAAGCATATTATTTTTTCCTCTACTCGGTTGGGACCGCGGGATATTTATACGATGGATGTAAGCGGACGCAATCAACGAAGAATTACCCATAGCGGTAATTGCTCTAATCCCAATTGGGGACCGATTAAATAAATTATAAATAATTTAAAAAAACTCTTTTTTATATTGACCGTTGGAACGTCTTAATTTAAATTAGCTTAATAATAAGAAGAATTAACTAATATCCTTTTAAGGGAGGACTATTGATGATAAAGAAAGTCGGATTTGTTGCCTTTTTTGGAATTTTGCTATTTTTTGTAATGTTATTGACTTCTTGCGGTCACAAACAAGAAATAGCGCCGGAAACTCCCGCGATTGACACCACTACTCACCCGGTAGACACCACCCCTCCGCCACCTCCTCCACCGCCGCCGCCACCACCGAAATTACAAGAATCACAATTGGAGACTATTCACTTCGATTTTGATAAATATAACCTGCGCCCCGACGCCAAAGCAGGTCTGGACCATAATTATCAATTGCTAAAAAAATTCCCCAATGTGATAATTAAGATTGAAGGTCACTGCGATGAGCGAGGAACGGTGGAGTACAATTTATCATTGGGAGAAAAAAGAGCCAAAGCGGCGCAAGATTATTTGATTGATATGGGGATTTCTCCCAACCGTATTTCTATTATCAGCTATGGGAAAGAACGACCGATAGACCCCGGTCACAACGAAGCGGCTTGGGCAAAAAACAGACGATGTGAATTTCGTATTATCTCACAATAATTTAAGTGAGGTCTTGCCATGCTGGTAAACCAAAAAAAAATCATAACCGCTATTTTCATAATAGCGGTTATAACTATAAGTGCATACTTAACGGGATGCGTAACGCGTCGCGATATTGATGAAATAAAAGGGGAACTAAAAGAAGTCAAAGCGCAAAATGATTATACTCAAAAAAAAGTCGCTTCTATCGATTCTCTTATCACCAACGATACGGAAGCCAATAAAAAACTCCGTGTTGACATCTCTACTTCCATTGACGAGCTACAACAACGTATTGACAACCTTTTAGAGAACTATAACGAGCTTTTAGCCATGATACAGAAACTTAATCAAGAGCAAAACGTTACTCATATTATCAAAAGCTCCCCCGGCTCACAACCGGAATCCTCTCAGAATCCTATTTCATCGGACACAACTGTCACCGAACCGCAACAACCCGCTATTGATTGCGGGAATACTTATGACGAATCGTTTGTTTTAGCTCGGCGCGAACAATACGAAAAAGCTATAGAAGGATTCCGTAAGTTTTTGAAATACTGCCCCAAAGACCAGTTGGCGGAAAACGCTCACTATTGGATTAGCGAATGTTATTATTCTTTGGATAAATTTAAGGAAGCTATTAACGAAACAAAATATCTTATCGAACATTATAAAAACTCCATTTACATCAGCAGAGCATTATATTTACAAGCGCGCTCTGAGCAGGAATTGGGCAACACTAAAAAAGCCAAAAAAATATACCAAAAACTGATTGACGAATATCCGGAAACCCACGACGCCAACCAAGCCAAAGAAAGGCTCAAAGATTTACGATAACCGATGGCTCAAAAAAATATCCAGTTATTGATTTCTACCCCGACAGAATCTATTCCTTCCGGTCGGGGTTTTTATCAACAAGATGAAAGCACCTTGTTCGTTCCGATAGGAGCTTTCAGTATGAAGCAACGTTTTTTTTCTTATCTCGAATCCCCTCATATCCGTTTCGATATCAATCGCCAAGGAAGACTGATGTTTATGGAAATTTCCGTTCCCCGTCACCAATGGCAAAAGAAAGAAAAACTGCTACCACCGCTTATCGTGGAACGGGCAGATATTCGCTGGCTTAATTTCCGGGAGCAAATAGAAGAACCGAAACTTTTTACCAATACTACCAAATCAGTTATTAAGCTTCAATTCGATGCTAATCGAGAGACTTCAAATTATTATTTAGCTGACTCGGTAATTGCCCAAGTTAACTCAAATAATGAGTTAACATCAATATGGGTCATTGATATTGTTGATGATTTTGCCGGCAAAAAAATTAGAGCTTTTCGTAAAAATCTTCACAACAATAGAGTATATTCCATGCAAGCACTTTTAGGTTCTTAATTTAAGATACCGATTTATTTGGAGACTTTATTGACAGTTTCGGACATTGAATATTAATTAGCTATATGACTGCCCCTGATAAAAAAATAATCGAAGAACTGCAAAAACTTCGTCAAGAAATAAATTATCATAATAAACTTTACTATGTCGAGGACAATCCCTCTATTTCCGATGCCGAATACGATAAACTTTTTGATCGGCTTTTGGAAATTGAAAAACAATTCCCGGAGTTAGTGACACCTGATTCTCCCAGTCAACGGATTGGTTTTGCTCCCTCTAAGAAGTTCGAACCCGTACCTCATCGCATCCCTTTGCTTTCTCTGCAAAAGGTCACCAGTTTTGAAGAATTTAAAGAGTTTGACCGACGGGTTAAAGAAACTTTGGAAATCAACAGCCCCATTAAATATGTTACCGAACCGAAACTCGATGGCCTGGCGGTGGAACTAATCTATGAAAACGGCTTGTTGGTCAAAGGAGCTACTCGGGGCGATGGTTTTATCGGTGAAGATGTCACCTCCAATTTAAAAACCATCAGGAACATCCCCTTGAAATTATCCGATGAAACCGCTCGTAAATATCCTTTACTGGAAGTTCGCGGAGAAGTAATCATGCGCCGCTCAGCCCTCGAAAAATTAAATAAAAAACTGATAGAAAACAACCAAGCCCCGTTGGCCAATCCTCGCAATGCCGCCGCCGGCTCCCTGCGACAACTAAATCCGGCTGTTACCGCCTCCCGCCCTCTTATCTTTTTCGCTTATGGTGTTTCCGAGACCAGATGGAAAGAAATTGGTTGTCAAAGTAAAGCCATCAAGTTCCTCTCCGACGAAGGCTTTACCGTCAACAAAATGATTACCATCGCTAAAGGAGCTCAAGAAGTTGAGGAACAATTCAATAAATTAGGACAGGTGCGACAAAATCTTGATTACGATATTGATGGTATGGTTGTTAAGGTTAATAAATTCGCTTATCAAGAAATTTTAGGACAAATTTCTCGTGCTCCCCGATGGGCGGTGGCGTGGAAATTTCCCGCCGAACAAGCGGAAACTATTATCGAAAAGGTAGAATTTTCCGTGGGGAGAACCGGTGTTATCACTCCCGTAGCAAAGCTAAAACCGGTAAAAGTAGCCGGAGCCATAGTGTCTAATGCTT
>JAADHM010000202.1 GCA_013151855.1 FCB group bacterium
TTTTCGATCTTTATCGATAATAGTTTTGATTTTTGATACAATGGTAAAAGCGGTCAGCTCTCCCGCCGTAGCCATCAAATCGCATTTTGACAAATGAAACCGTTCTCCGAAAGCTGTCATTTTCTTGACGACATCAAGACCAAACTCCTCCCGACCGGTGGACATTTTCTTTTTGGAAAAAAACGGTTCTGCCAACAAAAGGGATAACAATCTGGCTGATATCTTGCCTTCTAAAGCATAACGCCCGTTTTTATCAAATTGACAATGAAACAATTCCTGTGACAACAAATCACATAAACTGTTACCGGGCCCACAATCGGAAGCCATTACCGGTAGCGGGGATTTTTTATTGGGGAAATAAAAAAAATTGGCAATGCCACCGATATTAACTATCAATCGCGATTGAATGGGCGAAGCAAAAAGCTCAGCCATCGCTCCGGTGGTAATCGGAGCACCTTCATTCCCCAAAGCAATATCTGCCTGACGAAAATCACTGATAACCACTTTACCCGTCAAGGCCGCTATAAAATCGGCAGAACCAAGCTGCAAAGAGCCATGCATCTTTTGCTTTAACCAGCTTATCCGATGGGGAAGATGCCGTACTGTTTGTCCGTGAGAAGCGATAACATCAACTTTTACCTTTTCTTTGGCTAACTTGTTTAAAAAAGCGTTTGCTTTTTTTCCGTAGAATTTACCGAGCACATTATCCAAATACACCACTTCGTCCAACTTTACCTTTTCCGACAGGGCAAAGGACAAAACAGCTTTTCTCAATTCATCATTATATGATTTTTTACTCCCGGCTATAAATTTTATTTTCATCCCCTTTTTGGTGTGATAAAACTTAAGTACCGCCATATCCAAACCGTCGGCCGAAGTACCGGCATTGAGACCTAAAATGGTAAGAGTTTTTTTATTTATAAGTTTGGTCAAAGACATATTTAAACATATTAAAGCGAAACTGATTTAGCCAGTTTGAACTTTATCCCCGCTATCCGATTTAAGGATGTTTTTATCCGCTCCACATCAATATCGCCTCTTGAATAAGCGTCTTTAAAATATTCGTATGCTTCCATAGCCAATTCCAGATTCTGCCCAAACAGCAACAAATCATGACCGGCTTGAAAAGCTTGCACGGTCATTTCACCGATATTTCCCTTTGCCGTTAACCCTTTCATAGTCATATCATCGGTGCTTACCGTTCCGTCAAATCCCAGTCCTTGCCGAAGATATTGGGAAACGATTTTCGAGGAAGTGGTTGCTATCTGTTTATCGAATTGAGGCAGTTTCACATGAGTGGTCATAATTATCTCCGCTCCTTCCTTCACACCGACGGCGAAGGGCAATTTTTCCCTTTGTTCCCATGTTATCGGATCATAGTCGGCTACTGCGGTTTTATGGTGCGGATCATTTTGAGCGGCACCCAATCCCGGAAAATGTTTCAAACAACTTAGAAGGCGGCTTTTTTGGGAAATGTTAACCATCGCTTTTACAAACGGAATGACATCTTGAGCGGTTTTACCGAAACAACGGTCTTTTAAGCAATCATTTTTGAGATTCAGGAAAATATCACACACCGGAGCTAAATTGATATTTATACCCAATGATTCCAGATACATTGCTACCCGAACATAATCTTCTTCAAAGCGCTCCAAACCGAATTTTTCTCCGTACAAAGTAGCCGCGGGAAACTCCGCGGGAGCACCCAAAATACGACATACCCGTCCCCCTTCTTGGTCAACAGCCACAAAGGGCACGGAAGAAGAGTAAACACTTTTTATCAGTTCAATATTGGTTTTGGTCTTTTGATGTGTGGGACAATTTTCTCTGAATAAAATGACCCCGCCAATATTTTCTTCGGCGAGAAAATTCAAAAATGCCCCCGAAGGTTCTTCCCCCGGGAAACCGATAATAAACAACTGGCCTATATAATTAATCAAATTAGAATTCATTTTTCCCCTCGCATAAATTATGATTTCTAAGATCATTCAAATATTTTAAATAACACAAACCAAATTCCTCCCTTCCCCTTTAGCACGATACAATGCTTGGTCGGCAACGGAAACCAATTCTTCTTGAGATTTTCCATTCTCCGGGAAAGAACTGACTCCCACGGAAACCGTTATTTTTAATTTAGTCTTTTTATCCGGTTCAAACACTTTTTTTTCTACCTGTTCCCTGATACGCTCACCGATAATGGTAGCTTCTTTTTGCGGTGTTTGAGGCAAAATAATAACAAACTCTTCCCCTCCGTAACGAGCAAAGATATCAACATCACGGATACATTGTTTTATAATCCCTGACAATTTTTTTAAAACGAAGTTCCCTATCTCATGACCATAAGTATCATTTAATTTTTTAAACCAATCAATATCAACCATAATTAAAGATAATGGCAGTTTATAACGCATTGCCCGTCGTTTTTCTTCCTGTAACTTATGAATGAAATACCGATAATTATATGTTTCCGTCAATTCATCAATGATGGTCAACTCTTCGGTCTTTTTATGCAACTCGGCATTTTCTAACGCCAAGGCGGCAGAGCGCGCCACCACCGAAAGCATTTGGATATCTCTTTCTTTGAAACGATCAATTTTTTCCGATTCTGCCGTCAAAACGCCATTGATATGTCCATGAGTTATCATGGGCACAATAATAACCGAACGCGATTTTTTATTTAAGGGGATGTAATCATATCTTTTAAAAATATTTTTAACGGTTATAGGCTCTTTCATTTCGGTAACTTTTCTAATCAATTCCAATTCATCAACATCGATTGCTTTCAAATTAAAATTACTCTGACCATTAAAATGACTTGCTCGGTAATAATAATTGTTTTGCTTATCTTTTAAAATAACCGCATAAGCTTTATATTGAAGAATATTTCCCATAATGCGCATAACCTCTTGCACCACTCCGTCGGTTTCAAGAATCGAAGCAAGAATACGGGTGTTTTCATAGATTAACTCCAGATGTGCTTGCGATTTTTCCAGCTCTGAGGTACGCATGTTCAAGGTATTGAATAATTTTAAAAGCCTTCTCTCCGAACGGCGCATATAGTCCGAAGCATACATAATAGTAAAATAATAGACCCAGATTAATCCTACCCGCATAGAGACATCAAATAAGTTCCCCATGGAAAAACTGGCCGCTATGGCGCCTAAATATCCCAAAGTTATCAAAAGAGTGACAAAAAAGGAAAACCAAAAAGATAACACATAAGCAGATACCGAAACGGTCATATAAAATAAAAGGTAAAAAGAAGAGTCCATTTGACCGGTGTAAATAATGAGCAAAGGAATTAAAATTATATCATAGACAATAGCAGATAAATAAGCCAGTTTGATATCAAATTTCTCATTTACAGCCAAAAAGAATAAAATAATATGTACCCCATAAGTGCCCAATATATAATAAAATATAGTCCGGTCAGTAAGCGGCAAAGAACCAAAAAAAACAAACCAGCTAATACTGGAAAAGACCAGAATTCTGGTCAGCAGAAATATTTTATCAACCCGGGGCAGAAGGGTTTTATTTCGATCTAAAAATAATTTCATAATAAAATCCGATTATAACCATTATTATCGGCTATAAACCCTGTTTATTTATTGAAATAACATAATTTAAGCGGAAAGAGAAGAATCGGCGGGAGCTTTGGGAGTAGTGAGTTTTTTTAAGGAAAGTTTCATTACTCCTATGGATAAAATTAACAGTAAAATATCAATTACTGCCAATAAAATATTCAAATGAGGGATATATTCAACAAATAGCTTGTAAATCAAAGCGGCAATCGTGGTAACAATCATTATTACCGCCGGAATAAGCGTAAACCAATTGGATTTTTTGGCGCGATATAACCAAGCGCTAACCGCTATCAAAGCTAAAGCCGCCATAAGCTGATTAGCGGAACCAAAGAGGGGCCAAATATGTTTGTAGCTGTTTGTCCAGGAAATAACCAGCATTGAAATAACCGCCAATCCGGAATTAAACCAAAACTTAAGCATATAAGCAGGCGGGTTTTTAATAACCGATTTCCACAATTCTTCAAATAAATAACGATTCAAACGCACGGCAGAATCCAAAGTAGTGATTAAAAAGCCCTGCACCATCAAAATCCCAAAAACCGTTCCGAAAGCCATGGAAAGACCAATAGAATTATGTAACAAATGCCCCACGGAAATAGCAAAAGCCAAAATAGGGTCACCCTTTCCAGATACAGGCCACGTTAACGCCATATATTCTTTGAAATTTATCGAAGACCCAATAGCAATCACCACCAAAATAGCCAACAACCCCTCCAACAGCATACCCCCGTAAGCGATAGCTTTGGCTTGACCCTCACGTGCTAATTGTTTCGATGATGTGCCTCCGGCAACCAAAGAGTGAAACCCGGAAATTGCTCCGCAGGAGATGGTAATAAACAAAAAGGGCCACACCGGTCCCATTTTAGCCGCACCGGCAGCATAATTCGTCAAAGGCGCCGAGATGGTTAAACCGTGAAAACCAGCCACTATTATTCCCACAACCATAGCTGCCATACCAAAATACAAAATCTGAACATTGATAAAATCACGCGGTTGTAAAATAACCCAGACCGGTGCTTCGGAAGCAAAAAAGGTATAAACGGCAATAATTATCAACCACACATCAGCGGAAAGAGAAAGAGGATAATGAAAGCCAATATAAATGGAAAGAGCACATATTAACCCTGCCAGAGTAAAAGCCAACCAAGTTTTAATGTTAGTTTTGGTTACTAAAAACCCCAACAAAGGCGCCAAACAGGTGATAACAATAACGGAAGTGGAAGCAATCCCTCCCATAATGCCTACCGTCTGACCATGAACAACAGCGGTCTTTAATAAAGTTTGATTGGCTCCCAGTCCCAATTTGCTCAGGGGGTATAAAGATGTTAAGGAAATGGCGGTAAAAGTTAAAAAGGCGGAGGTCACCAATACCAAAAGAATAATGGTAAAAATAATAAATAAAACAAATCCCGTTTCGCCCAGAGACTTTTTAGCTACTTCTGCCATAGAACTACCTTTTTCACGAATAGAAGTAAACAAAGCGGTAAAGTCATGCACCCCGCCTATAAATATGGCTCCCACTATAATCCAAAACCAAGCTGGTCCGGCTCCATATAAAATACCCAAAGTGGGACCGATAATGGGACCGGCACCGGCAATAGTGGAGTAGTGATGGGAGAACAACACCGAAGGACGAGTGGGAACATAATCCACGCCGTCATTAATTTCCGTGGCGGGAGTGGGACGATCGGGCTTAACACCTACTGATTTGGTGACAAAACGGCCGTAGAAAATATAAGCCAAGATATAACAGATAATCGCTGCTAATAAGAAAAATAAAACATTCATTTTTATCTTAAAATGAATTAGTAAAATTTACTTACTTATGAATAAACAATTCTTCAAATAAAAAACAAGCAATTTATCGGTAAAAAACAATTGTTCGGTCAACATAGAAAGTGTTAAGTCTTTGGAATTCTGATTATTTTCAGGGTTTTCCATGTTCAACGAGAGAACAGCAAGGGAAAGATATCAACCTTCAGGAGGGTTCTATTTATCTGACTTACCTGATTTTAAGTAACATAGTTACTTGATTGGGATGAAATCTCAAGAGTGACCAATATTAAAACAAGTGTAGGAACACGCCACAGCGTGTTCCTACAAGAGGGTGTTGACAAAGTCAGCGCCCTTTTTTGTTGAAAGATGAGAATTTTTTATCTTAATTATTAATGTCCACAATATTTATTTTAAAGATTTTGTAGGTCAGGTGGCTTGCCCACCTGACGAATAATCTTTCGTGGTCAGCAGACGTCCCCGTCTGCCAACTATGGGGATAGGTCAACCCCCATAGTTTTAATATCACTTCTATTCTTTGATATTGTTAATATCTTCTTT
>JAADHM010000028.1 GCA_013151855.1 FCB group bacterium
ATGATTACATTCGCCACTGGTCAAGGCAATACCGGAACCTTCAACCCCGATTTTACCCAACAGAAGCATTAAAGTGGCAAGAGCTTTGAGGTCATTGGGAGCACGGTCAATACGGCTATCGAGATTGTAAAAAGCGACTATCTTTTTAGAAGGGTCACTTAGTAGTTTGACCATCTCTTTTATGGTGGCTGGGGAAACACCGGCGACAGAAGCGGCCTCTTCAAGGTCGTGTTTGATTATCTCGGTCTTAATTTGCTCAAAGTTAGCTGTTCTTTCTTTTATGAACGTTTCATTGACATGACCATTTTTAATCAGTTCTGCCATAATAGCATTTAATAACACCGTTACCGTTCCGCGGCGGGGATCAGCCCAGACAGTGGCATAGTGGGTCAGGTCAATCTCACCCGAGTTGATAACGATAGCGTTGGTGCCATGTTTCATTCTTCGTTTTACCTGCCAGCCAAGAACAGGATTTTCACGAGTAGGATTGCTGTTAAGGAAAAGGTATAAATCGGCATTTCTTATCTCTTCGTAATTGGTGGAGGCAACAGTAGCACCCAACATATCATCAAGAGCGTGATAATCAGCTTCGTTAGCTAAATGATGGAAAGAGACCAAATTATTCGTTTCCACTGCTTTTCGACCTAACAAGCCAGCCAAATATAATTCTTCATTAGAGAGTTTAGGTGAAGCGGCAATTAAAGTTTGATCGCGTTTTTGGTCTTCAAATAATTTATGGAACCCTTCTTTGATGGCACCAAAGGCTTCGTCCCAGCTAACTTCGACCAGTCGGTCATCTTTTTTAAGCATCGGTTTTGTTATGCGACTGCCATCAAGATAATGCTCATAGCCAAAGCGTCCTTTGACGCATAATTCGCCATGATTGGGTTCCGCATCGGGAGGGGCTCCGGTTACGAAGAATAAATCGGGAGTCTTATGATTGATGGTTATATTGCACCCGACGGAACAATAATTACAAATACTATGAGTGGTATCCATTTTCCAAGGACCCGAACGACGGAAGGGCATTTTTTCAACCAAAGTACCCGTAGGACAAACATCGATACAGTTTCCGCAGGAAACACAATTAGTTTCGAGCAAAGGTTTTTCCAGAGCCGGTTTTACGATGGTTCTAAACCCGCGATTGACAAATCCCAGCGCCGATACATTGAGAATCTCGGCGCAAATACCCACACAGCGTCCGCAACGAATGCATTTATTGGAATCGATTTTGATAAAAGGATGCCGGGTGTCAACCTTGTATTTATTATAGGCGCCGACAAATCTGGTTTGGTCAACGCCGTATTCGGTACAGTAATCCTGAAGAGTGCAGGAAAGACCCACATCACAACCGCATTCGGCACAGCGCATCGCTTCATCAAAAGCATCTTCGGGGGTATAACCTGTTTCCACTTCTTTAAAGGAATTAATGCGTTCTTTGACATCCAATTCATGCATTTTATGACGACTGCTGTGACCTAATTCCGGAAGGTCAGCAGGAGTGATTTTATGGAAATTATCACGACGACTTTCGAAACGGGGTTGCAATGGTTCCACGACATTATATTTGATATATTTATCAATGGCTCGAGCCGCCTTTCTTCCCGCGGCTATGGCATCAACAGCATCGGCGGGACCGGTGACGACATCACCACCGGCAAAAACACCGGGATGGTCAGTGTCAAAAGTATCTTCGTGGGCGACGATGGTTTTCCATTTGGTAATGGAGAGTTGTTCGTCGTTTTCTAAGCCATCCAAATCGGGTTCTTGTCCGATAGCGGAAATAACCCAATCGGCTTTAAGAGTATATTCCGAGCCTTCAATTTTAATCGGTCTGCGGCGACCGCTTTGGTCGGGCTCACCAAGCTCCATACGAACGCACTCCAGAGAAGTCATTCTGCCGTTTTCGGCATTTACTTTTACCGGTGCCGAGAGGAATTCCATCTTGACACCTTCTTCTTCCGCTTCATCGATTTCTACTTTGTTTGCCGGCATCTCATTGCGAGTACGACGATACAACAAAATCACTTCGTCGGCGCCAAGACGAAGACAAGTACGGGCGGCATCAATAGCGGTATTTCCACCACCGACAACGACTACGCGACCGGAGATTTTGGGATTGGTCTTCATCTCTACTTCTTTTAAAAACTCAACACCGGAGAGAACTCCTTCGACATCTTCATTTTCTACCCGCATTGATTTACCTAATTGAGCGCCGAGTCCGACAAAAACAGCTTTGTGTCCTTGTTTAAACAAATCTTCAATGGTAAAGTCTTTACCCAAGGCGGTGTTGGTATGGACTTCGACTCCCAAAGAAGTTATCCAATTAATTTCTTTTTCAAGAACGTCTTTGGGTAAACGATATTCAGGAATACCGTAACGTAACATCCCGCCCAATTTGGGCAAGGATTCATAGACTACGGGACGATAACCTTCGAGTACAAGATAATAAGCACAGGTAAGCCCAGCCGGTCCGCCACCGATAATCGCCACCGAGTTGCCGTTGTCGGGTTTGGTTTCGGGACGCCACATCTCACCGTTCATATCAATGTCGGCTACATACCGTTTCAAATAATCAATACCGACAGGTTCATCAACTATGGCACGACGGCAATTGAGCTCGCATTTACGAGTGCAAACGCGACCGCAAACCGAGGGGAAAGGGAGCTTTTCTTTAATCAGAGCCACCGCTTCCTGATATTTCTCCAAATTAATCAGCGACATATACCCTTGAATATCAACATCAGCCGGACAATTCAAACGACAAGGTCCGAAGCAATCGGCATAATGGTCGGATAAGAGAAGTTCCAGACAGGTTTTTCTTGCTCGTTTCACTCTTTCGGAACGCGTTTGTATTTTTAACCCTTCGGTAACCTTTGTTGAGCAAGACGGAAAGAGACGACTCTGCCCTTCTACTTCTATCACACACAAGAAGCAGGAACCGAACGGTTTTAGTTTTTCATCATAACAAAGAGTAGGAATATTATCGATATTTTGTTCACGACAAACCTTTAAAATCGTTTGGTCTGGTGATGCTGTAATTTCTTTTCCGTTTATTGTTAGTTTTACCATGATTTACCTCAATCCTTCATCACCGCATCAAAGCGACACACTGTAAAGCATTTACCGCACTTGATACATTTATCTTGATCAATAACATGAAGTTTTTTTCTCTCACCGGTGATAGCTTCCGTAGGACAAGCTTTGGCACACACGGTGCAGCCGGTACAATTATCTTTTATAGTATAAATTAATAAAGAGGGACAGACATGAGACGGGCATTTTTTATCTTTTATATGAGCAATGTATTCATCTTTGAAATATTTCAAGGTTGTCAAAACCGGATTGGGCGCTGTTTGTCCCAATCCGCATAAGGAAGCGGCTTTGATCTGTTCGCTGAGTTCTTCTAAATTGTCCAAATCCTCCATAGTGCCTTCACCAATAGTAATCCGCTCCAATATTTCCAGCATCCGCTTGGTGCCGATACGACAGAAAGTGCATTTTCCGCATGATTCAGACTGGGTAAAAGTGAGAAAGAATTTGGCGACATCAACCATACAGGTGGTTTCGTCCATAACCACCATACCACCGGAGCCCATAATAGCGCCGGTTTTGTTGATTTGCTGGTAATCAATCTGAGTATTACCCATACTGGCCGGAATACAACCTCCCGAAGGCCCACCCATCTGGACCGCTTTAAACTTTTTGTCATCAACGATACCATCACAAATATCAAAAATGATTTCGTCAATGGTGAGACCCATAGGAACTTCCACCAAACCGGTTCTTTTAACCTTGCCAGCCATAGCAAATACTTTGGTGCCTTTGCTGTCATCGGTGCCATAAGCGGCGTAAGCTTCGGCGCCGTTTATGATTATCCAAGGGATATTGGCTAAAGTCTCCACATTGTTAATATTCGTAGGTTTATCCCATAAGCCGGAGTTGGCAGGGAAAGGGGGGCGGAAACGAGGCATTCCCCTTCTGCCTTCGATAGAAGCGATTAAAGCGGTTTCTTCACCGCAAACAAAAGCACCGGCGCCTTCTTTTATCTTAATATTAAAATTAAAATCGGTGTTCAATATATTTTCGCCCAAAAATCCTTTTTTCTTGGTTTGGCTTATCGCTTGACGAAGACGAGCGATGGCTTTCGGATACTCAGCCCGAACATAAATGTAAGCTTCATCGGCTCCGATAGCATAACCGGCGATAATCATTCCTTCTAAAACGGCATTAGGGTCGCCTTCCAAAACGGAACGATCCATAAAAGCCCCCGGGTCACCTTCATCGGCATTACAAATGATATATTTTTTGTCTCCCGGAGCATTACGAGCGAATTTCCATTTAACACCGGTGGGAAAGCCGGCGCCTCCACGACCGCGTAATCCGGATTTGGTTATTTCCTCGATGATTTCTTCTTGGGTCATTTTGGTGAGTGCTTTGCGAATCGCTTCGTAACCTCCGACGGCGATATATTCATCAATAGAGCCCGGGTCAATGATACCACAGTTTCTTAAAACAATTCTTTTCTGTTTGTCGAAAAAGCTAACCTCGCGACCTTCTCCGGTTACCAGCCATTCATCGATTACTTTATTGTTGAGAATATCTTCTTCAATGATGCGAGTTACCATTTCGGGGGTTACTTCACCATAAATATATGGGGAACCGTTTCCATCGAATATCTCAACTAAAACCTCACGATAGCACATACCGATACATCCCGTTTCTTGTAACTTAAAAGTATGGGGATGTTCTTTTAGTTCCTCTTGGAAGGCTTTATAGACTTTATCACCGCCGGCGGAAATACCACAAGTCCCTAAACCAACTTTTACCGTTTTCATAACCTATCCTCAATAATCATTTTATTGATTCTCTTGTTTTGCTTTGTGTTTGTATGTACGGACAATTTTTCTGACTTTTGCGGGAGTTAATCGCCCATAGGTCTCATCATTGACAACCATAACCGGCGCCAGTGAACAACATCCCAAACAAGCAACGGAAACAAGCGAAAAATTACCATCATCGGTAGTCTCTTCGTAATCGATATTTAATTCGTCGTTGATTGTATCCGATACGGTTTTGGCTCCGTTTACATGACAAGCGGTGCCATTACATACTTTAATGACGAATTTACCGAGCGGTTTGGTGCGAAACTGAGCGTAAAAAGTGACTACTCCGTAAATATCGGCGGCAGGAATACCGGTAATGTGGCTGATGTAGTCGATTGCTTTTTCGGAGACATAACCGTAAGTATCCTGAGCAGATTGCAAAAGAGGAATCAAGGCACCTTCCTGACCATCGTATTTCCACAAATCCACATTAAATGTTTTAAAATTATCTTTAATTTCAGCCATAGCACATACTCCTACATGCTATCTAACTTAATGATGCGATCCTGCTTCAGGCGGAGAACACCATTGAGAGTTCGGATATTATTATCTATTAATTTATCAATATCATCGAAGGATTTACCTTGAGCCATAGCAATAAGATTATATTTTCCTGAAGTTGAAGAACAGAACACGATAGCTTCGTTTTTCTCGATGGTAGAAAGCAGGGAATCTTGTTCATTCTTATCACATTCAATAAAGAGGTAGCTATATAAGAAATCAGAGGAGAGATTGCCTTCATGTTCATTGTCATTTATTAATTCACAGTCTATTAATTCAGTTGCCCCATCAATTTTTTTAAGTTGTTCAATGTAAGAAGAATCATATTCTTTCAATTTAACGATCAAATCATAATAACCATCGACGGCATCCCATTTGCTTACTTGTTGATTCCCACTTAAGGTTTGTAGCGCCGGAAGTAGTTTTTCATGATCATCGAATTTGATTATGATGTAAGCTCCATTGTTCATATTAAGC
>JAADHM010000079.1 GCA_013151855.1 FCB group bacterium
AAAAATAAGTGTGGAGCTGGACGGTACCCCTGTTTACGTTCAAATCTGGAAAGTTAGTGTGGGAAGAATTCCTCTGTATCTACTGGATACCAATATTTCCGAAAACCCCACTAAATATCGAGAGATAACATCGGTTCTTTATGGCGGCGATAAGGATATGCGCATTCGACAGGAAATCGTTCTTGGTATCGGTGGCATTAAAGCCTTAAAAGCCTTAAACATCGAACCGTCTATTTATCACATGAACGAAGGCCATTCATGGTTTTTGACTTTGGAACGAATCAGATGTTTAATGCAAGAAAAGAATCTTTCTTTCGAAGAAGCCTCGCAGTATATATGGGCAACAACGATTTTTACCACGCATACCCCTGTCCCGGCTGGTAATGAAAGGTTTGACCCTATTCTTTTGCATCGATACTTGGGAAAATTTATTGATAAATTAGGAATCGGTTGGAAAGATTTTTTAGGTGTCGGACGAGTTTTTACCAATGATGAAACCGAGCTTTTCTGTATGACCGTAGCAGCTCTTAAATATTCAGCCTTTTGTAACGGCGTTTCACAACTTCACGGAAAAGTCTCTCGGGAAATGTGGCATAACATCTGGCCCGGGTTACCTCAAGAAGAAGTGCCTATCACTTCCATAACCAACGGTGTTCACACCCTTTCATGGCTATCGCATGACATGAATGAATTGTATGAATCGTATTTCGGCCCTCGTTTTGAAGATCGTTCCGGAATTTTAGAAATCTGGGAAAAGGTACATAAAATTCCCGATGCTGAATTATGGCGAGTACATAACCGTCGTAGAGAAAGATTAGTATTCTTTGCTCGTAAACGATTAAAACAACAATTAACCCGCAAAGGAGCTTCTCGAATTGAATTACAAAGGGCCGATCAATTTCTTGACCCTCATATTTTAACCATTGGTTTTGCCCGGCGTTTTTCTACCTATAAACGTGGAAATCTTATTTTCTCCGATTTAGAGCGGTTAAATAAAATAATAAATAATGAAAAATGTCCGGTTCAAATTATTATTGCCGGCAAAGCTCACCCTCTTGATAATCCGGGGAAAGAAATTATCAAACAGATTGTTACTTATGCTTCCGATGAAAGATTTCGCAATCACATTATCTTTTTGGAAGATTATGATATCAATGTCGCTCGTTATCTGGTTCAGGGAGCCGATGTCTGGTTGAACAACCCTCGTCGTCCTCAGGAAGCATCGGGAACCTCGGGCATGAAAGCGGCTTTAAACGGAGTTTTGAATTTATCCGTTCTCGATGGCTGGTGGGTTGAAGGTTATAGCGATGAAAACGGTTTTAAAATAGGAAACGGCGAAGAATATGATAACATCGAAATACAAGACCGTATGGAATCGGAAATGCTTTATAACACCTTAGAAAGAGAAGTTGTACCTCTCTTCTATGAAAGAAATGAAATCGGTTTACCAAGCAAATGGATAGACAAAATGAAAGCAACTATCCATATGGCTGGGGAATATTTTTCAGCTCATCGCATGGTAATGGATTATACCGAAAAATTCTATATATCTGCCATAAACGCCGGCGAAAAATTAAAAGCTAATAATTTCGAAATTGACAAAAATGTTACTGACTGGTTGGAAAAAATAAACAAAAATTGGAACAAAATTAAAATCGAAGAAGTAAATGTCCCTGAAATAAGTGGTACTCTTTATGTGGGGCAACTATTACCGATAAAATTAAAAGTATTTTTAGGAGACATAAGCCCGGACGATATATCGGTCGAAATCGTTTCCGGCAGACTAAATTCTCAAGAACAAATTCTTAACTACCAACCTACGGTAGCCACTTTGCAAGGGAATGCGGATGCTGGCAGCTATTCTTTTGAAGGAGAAGTTGTCTGTAACGAATCCGGTAGGTTTGGCATAACCGCTCGCATTATCCCTAAAAACGACAATCTTCCCCACACGATAAAACCAAATTTGATTTGTTGGTGGTAACGCTCAAAAATTCATTTAACGGTCAGAATTAACCGCAACTTTATTTACAACATCATATATTATCCTTTTAAAAGAAACATTTTAGCATTTATATCGTATTAATAATTTTTAAATCAATTGTATATATGATGTATAACAGAACTAAAATTGACTAATCGCTTGACAATAAATAGTACAAATTTTTTATTTAATTCAAAAATCACACATTTTAAATTCATGGAGGAATCAATGAACAAAAGCAGTGTCCGGCTGACTCTCCTATCAGCTTGTCTAATCTTGTTATTAATGCCCCTCACCCACGCTTTCGACTTCTCTAAATTAGAAAACGAAGTAACCGAACGTACCCTGCCTAATGGTTTAAAAGTTATTGTCATGGAACGACATGAAGCTCCGGTGGTTTCTTTTGTCACTTATGCCAATGTGGGGTCGGTCGATGACCCCAAAGGATATACCGGTTTGGCTCACATGTTTGAGCATATGGCTTTTAAAGGAACGACAACTCTGGGAACAAAAAATATCGATGAAGAGCTTAAACGTATTCACATCGAAGATTCCATTTTTATGAAACTCCGCAATGAACGCAATAAAGGACGATTCGCTGATACCACATTAATCAACGAATTAAGCAAACAATATGAAAAAGCCCGCAAAAGTGCTTATGAAATGGTTGTTCCCAACGCTTATGGTACAACCATCGAACGTGAAGGAGGCGTTGGCCTTAATGCTTTCACCGCTGAAGATGAAACGGTCTTTTTTTACAGTTTGCCATCAAATAAAGTTGAACTGTGGATGGATTTGGAATCGGAACGTTTTTTACATCCCGTATTGCGTGAAATGTACAAAGAACGGGATGTTGTTGCGGAAGAACGACGGATGAGAATCGAATCGAATCCAGTTGGAAAATTAGTAGAAGAATTTCTATCGCTCGCTTATGAAGCCCACCCTTATGGGATTCCCGGTATCGGTTATATGTCCGACATACAATACTATTCACGGAAAGAAGCCAAAGCATTTTTTGACAAATATTATGTCCCCACCAATCTGGTTATTGCCATTGTCGGTGATGTAAACACCAAAAACGTTCTCAAACTGGCAGAAAAATACTGGGGACGGCTTCCCTACAAACCGGCTCCGGAAAGAGTACCAACAGTTGAACCTAAACAGGCTGGCGAACGTCGGGAAATTATCGAAGATCCTTCACAACCGGTATATCTCGTTGGTTGGCATGTGCCCGACGGGACTAATCCTGACCGACCCGCTTTGGACGCCCTATGCGATTATCTCGGTCAAGGTAGAACTTCTATCCTCTATAAAGATTTGGTTAAAAAGAAAAAGATTGCTATAAACGTAGGAGCTTTTACCGGTTGGCCAGGGAACAAATACCCGTCCATGATGGCCATTTTTGCGATGGCTTCCGCTGGTCATACTAATGATGAAATCGAAAAAGAAATTTTCAAAGGAGTGGAAAAACTAAAAACCGAACTCATCCCTCAAGAAGAAATGGACAAAATCAAAGCTCGCGCCAAAGCATCTTTTATCAACCAACTCGATAGCAATCAAGGTTTAGCCATGCAACTGGCTGCCTATCAAACCCTCTGGGGTAATTGGCATGAGATGTTTAAAGAATTGGATCGGATTAATGCCGTTACCGCCCAGGACGTTCAGCGGGTAGCCAAAAAATATTTAACCAAGAATAACTGTGATGTAGCCATGATTAATACAACATCGGGAAGTTGATGAGGAGGTGAGAATAAAGATGAAATTGAAAATAAAGACGTCTGTAGTTTTAGCGCTGTGTTTTATTATTTTGGGATTAGTGTCCCTTAATGCTCAAGATATAAGTAAACTAAAATTCCCCAAGTTACATAAATTGGAAATTCCCAAAGTAGAAAAAATCACCCTCGATAACGGTTTGCGCTTATATCTTCTGGAAGATAAAAGCTTACCAGTTCTTGACGCATCCGTTAGAATAAATTGCGGTTCTTATTTAGAGCCTGCCGATAAAGTAGGATTAGCTAAAATATGCGGTACAGTTATGCGTACCGGTGGGACTTCCAAATGGTCAGGAGATAAAATCGATGAACTATTGGAAGGTGTCGGTGGTTCGGTCGAAACCTCCATTGGTCTCACCTCCGGTCAAGCCAGAGTAAATATCCTCAGCGAATATACCGACCTCGGTCTGGATGTTCTTTCGCAGGTGCTTCGCCACCCTATTTTTGTTCAGGATAAGATTGACCTTGCTAAAGTTAAAGAACGTTCCGCCATTTCACGACGCAACGACAACCCTCAACAAATAACTTCTCGAGAATTCAAAAAAATTATCTATGGGCCCCATTCCGTCTATGCCAGAACTACCGAATACACCACTATTGACAATATCAACCGTGACGACCTCATAGCTTTTCACGATAAATACTTTCAACCCCAAAATATCCAAATTGCTATATGGGGAGATTTCGATAAAAAAGACATTATTAAAAAAATAAAGCAGTATTTTGGCGATTGGAAAAAAGGAAACGTTGCTGTTCCTCCTCTTCCCAAAGTAGATTACCAATACAAAGAACAGGTTTATTATGTAGATAAAAAAGATGTGAATCAAACCAATATCGCTATGGGACACATTGGTGGTTACGTTACCGATGCCGATTATCCCGCCAGAATTGTTATGAATAACATTTTAGGCGGCAGTTTTGGAAGTCGCCTTTTTAACAGTGTCCGTTCTCGGGAAGGACTGGCTTACGCTGTTTTTGGTGTTTATACCGCTAATATTAAATATCCCGGTATATTTTACGGTTTTGCTTCGACGAAATCAAAAACAACCGTAAAAACTATCAAGGAAATGATTAAAGAAATTAAAAGGATGCAAACCGTACCTCCCACTGAAGATGAAATGAAACTTGGTAAAGATGGTTATCTCAATTCCTTTGTGTTTAAATTCGATACCAAAGCTAAAGTTATTAATAGATTGATGAATTATGACTTCAATGGTTTACCGGAAGACTTTTTGTTTAAAGTTAAAGAAGGTGTTGAAAAAGTAACCTCTCAGGATGTTATCGCCGCCGCCCAAAAGAATCTCCATCCTGATAAATTCAATATTCTGGTTGTTGGTAACGGACAGGATTTTGATATGCCTCTCGACCAAATGGGACTGGGAACCGTCGATACCATCGATATTACCATTCCTTCGGGTAAAAAAGAAAAGAAACTTTCCCTCACTCCTGAGAATTTAAAAAAAGGAAAAGCCTTATTGGCTAAGGCGGTAACAACAGCGGGAGGATTGGAAAATTTCAAAAAGGTCAAAAGCTTTTCTTTATCGAGTGTTTTCACTCTCTCTACTCCTCAAGGAGAATTTCCGATTAATATTGAATCCATCAATCTTTTTCCCGATAAAAGCCGTGATGTCATGAGTATGATGGGACAAAAGATGTACCAAATAAGAAACGGAAAGACCGGATGGGCAACGGGCAAAATGGGTAAAGTTTCTCCCATGACCGAAGATGACATTATAAAAAGCGATAAGGAAATGGCTCGTAATACCATCATCATTTTTCAACAAATCGACAACCCTCCTTACCAAGCTGTTTATAACGGTTCCGGCGAGGAAAATAAAATTCCTGTGGAATATGTCAGCATTATCGATAAAGATGGAAAATCATTATGCCGTTTGGGAATTGACAAAGACGGACAATTGGTTTCAAAATCTTATTGGGGTAGCACTCCCATGGGGGACGGGAATATTACCGAAACATACTCCGATTTCAAAGAGATTGAAGGCATAAAAATTCCTATGACAGTTGTCAAAACCGTTGAGGGGAAAAAGATAGGGAAACTAACGATATCTGAGTTTAATATCAACGCTGAAATTCCTCCCGATGCCT
>JAADHM010000058.1 GCA_013151855.1 FCB group bacterium
GGCTGGATATTGTCTTTGGTCCTTTAATTACTTTACTGGCGGCGATTGCTACCCGTTATGTATATCACCTTTCCAAAAGCAATAAATATCTTTTTTTAACTTTACTCCCCTTGGTTTTGATGTGGGTAGGGTCGGTTTATTTGTTGTCAAGTTTCCATTTTGAGGGAAAAGTAATTTTAGGGGTTATTCTTTCTGTGATAGCGTTTGTAGTTATGGCTTTCATTGGCAATAAGAGGATAAGTAAAGCTGAAAATAAATCAATCTCTCTGATATTAAAAATCACTTCCCTGGTTTTAGGAATTGTGGCTTCTTACTTAATGAAAGTTACTGATAATATTTATTTGGTAATTGTGGGAACGGTGTTATTGTTATCAGCGCTTTTAACTTTTATGATGTTCGTTCATATCAGGAATGCAAAGGGTAATTATAATGTTCTTATCGCTCCTTTGCCACCGGTTATTTTTAATGCTTTTGGTGTTTCTTTGTATCTGGCTCCTCTTTTGGGATTTAATTACTGGTTTTCGGTGCAAATGGTGGGGGTGGGGGAATTAGTTGCTTGTTATCTGATTGGTTTGCCTCTTTTACTTTTGCTTGAAAAACGAAAGATTTTCGTTTGACTTTGGTTCTTATCGTATTTAGAATTATCTATAATATATTTTCAATAATGTTTTTATCATTGTTTTTGGTATTATAAATTGCTCTTATTTGAGGGAAAAATAGAATGAAAAAGATATTGATAACCGGCGCCGTGGGTCAAATAGGTTCGGAATTAACGGTCGCTTTGCGTAAACGCTACGGCGATGAAAAAGTTATCGCTACCGATATCAGAATGCCCGCCGATAAAGACCTGCGCGATTCGGGACCATTTGAATTTTTAGACTGTCTTGACCCCAACCATATTACCCGTGTGATGCAAATTCATAAAGCCGATACCATTTATCATTTGGCGGCGGTTTTATCCGCGGTGGGGGAGACGAAACCCAATCAGGCGTGGAAAATAAACGTTAACGGTCTTTACAATATTTTGGAAGCGGCTCGGCAATATCGTTGCGCTTTGTTTTTTCCCAGTTCTATCGGTGCCTTTGGCAAAAGCACACCCAAGGATAACACCCCTCAGGATACCATACAGCGACCGGATACTATCTATGGTGTTACCAAAGTTGCCGGTGAACTACTTTGTGATTATTATCATAAACGTTTTAATCTCGATACTCGTGGGCTTCGTTTCCCGGGTTTGATATCGTATGAAACCGAACCCGGTGGAGGCACTACCGATTATGCGGTAGAAA
This sequence comes from FCB group bacterium, assembly GCA_013151855.1. GTDB lineage: Bacteria > Zixibacteria > MSB-5A5 > GN15 > FEB-12 > JAADHM01. The sequence goes on from JAADHM010000058.1 coordinate 1,290, forward strand.
TGTTCTTTGAAGCTATCAAACATAAAAAATATACCTGCTATTTGAAAGCTGATACCTCGCTTGATATGATGTATATGCCCGATGCTATCAGAGCCATGATTGAATTGATGGAAGCCGATGCTTCCCGGTTGGTGCATCGTAATGCTTTCAATGTGACCGCTATGAACTTTACTCCTGAACGATTAGCAGATGAAATAAGAAAACATATTCCCGAATTTGTCATTGATTACAAAGTGGATGCCACCAAGCAGGCCATAGCTGATTCCTGGCCTAATTATATGGATGATTCCGCGGCACGAGAAGAATGGGGTTGGAAACCGCAATACGATATTGAATCCATGACTAAGGTTATGTTAGATAAAGTTTCGGATTATATCAATCGTAATGGAGCTTTGAAATCCAATTTGAGAGGTGATAGATAAAATGTCATTATTAAATTTTGAGAAAAGGTTACAGAAAGAAATTGAAAATCTGCAACAAAATGGGCTCGCCAAAGGGGACGAACAAGTTGTTACTAAAGTGGTTAAACCTCAAGGTGACAAAGGACCAAGGTTTTTTCTTGAGGGTTATGGTGAAAAAGAATTTATCCGTATGAACGCCAATTCTTATCTGGGGATGTCTCTCAGAGAAGAGGTTATCGCAGAAGAAGAAAAAGGCGCTCGAAGTTACGGGGTCGGTCCCGGTGCCGTCCGTTTTATCAGTGGCACTTACCTTCCTCATATCGAACTGGAAAAAAAATTGGCGCAGTTTCATTCCCGTGAAGATTGTATGCTTACCAGTGCTGCTTATACTTCCGTTCTAGGGGTCATAGCAACATTAACAACACCGGAGACAAATATCATCAGTGATGAACTCAATCATAATTGTATTATTAATGCGATGAAACTGGCTCGTCCCAAAGCAAAAAAAATCTATCCTCACTTTGATATGGCCGCTTTGGAAGAAAAGATTAAAGAGTCTATCGGTGAATGCGAAAACCTCATTGTCGTTACCGATGGTGTGTTCAGTATGCGGGGTGACATTGCTCCTCTTGATAAAATATCGGAGATTACCCAAAAGTATAATGATAAATTCCCTCGTGATATTGTTCTGATGGTTGATGATTCGCACGGAGTCGGTGCTTACGGGAAAACCGGCAGAGGAACAGAGGAATATACCGGTAGCCCCAAAGTCGATATTCTGGTGGCAACTTTGGGCAAAGCCTTTGGTGTTAATGGCGGTTATATCGTATCCGATAAAACAGTTATCACTTATCTTCGCGAGAAGAATCCTTTTTATATCTATACCAATCCAATCACTCCTTCCGAAGCGACAGCATCGATTAAAGCCATTGAAATGCTCGATTCCGAACAAGGTCAAAAGTTGTTGCAACACTTAAGAGAAATGACGGCACGCTTTGAACAGGGTTTGATTGATTTGGGTTATGAAACCATTCCCAGTGAGCATCCGGTGGTACCTTTAATGGTTCGCGATACGCAAAAAACGGCCGATATGGTCATTTACCTGCGTGACCATGGCATTTTAGCGACCGGTCTGAATTATCCCGTGGTGCCCAAAGGCGACCAATTGATTCGTTTTCAGATTTCCGCTGACCATACTTCTTTTGATATTGACTATGCTTTGAAAGTGCTCGAAGATTATAAAAATAAATGAGATTGTAAGTATCAATATTAATTGTTCTGTTGGATTCGATTCGCCCTTGGCGAATGTGCCCCAGCAGTTTTTCAGCGACAGGTTACACTTGTCTGCGTGAGCAATAATGCGGCAGACGAGGGTGTCTGCCGGCCACGCAATGTGCCTTGTTGTTCTTAATTTATATAAACTTACGTGTTGGGTCACAATCCCGTTTAGACGGGCTCAAGACCCAACACAACAAAGGGAAATGTAGCGGGCGAGGGCGTCTGCCGACCACGCAATCTTGAGTTAAACCCGTTTCTTAATACTTTAACTACTTTTACACAACTTAATTTACTCTACCCCTTCAATTATTATCTTGACAAAATGACTAAAATAGTCGATATTAGTTACAGAAGTTCCGCCGATGGGGAACACATAGGGAGTTGTTCCCGCCACGTGATGTGACAAATAGGCGGTAACTTTGAAACATTTTAATAAATTTTTGATTAACCCCCCTGATTTTTTCAGGGGGGAATTTCTATTGAGGGAAGTAGATAAAAAAAGATACATAAATGTTTATTTTTGAGAGCTTAACCGTTTCAAGATTTCACGATAGACCTGTTTGGCTGTTTCATTTTTGGGGTTAAGTTGCAAGCAGTTTTTGATGGCAGTTTTGGCGTTATCAATTTGTCCGGCTTCAAAATAGGTCATTCCCAATTTCAAAGCGACATAATCGTTCAATGGGAAACGTCGCCGGGTATTTTCCAGTATTTTCAATGCTGTTTTATAGTCTCTTTTTAAAATGAAAGTTGTCGCATAATTTATATAAGATTCGACCACTTCGGGATTGAATTGAATAGCTTTTTGAAAATATTTTGCCGCCGTAACGTATTTTTGACGGCGCGTATCTATAAGCCCCAGATTATTGTAACCCCGAGCAAAAGTAGAGTCGGCAATAACGGATTTTTTATAATCCATATAAGCCGCCGCCAAATTGTTTTCTTCCAAATAGGCATTACCCAACATCAGATAATCTTCCGCTTTAACGCGCTCTGGCTTAATTCCCAAAATATTATGATTGCTCTCAACGGTTAATAAGAGAAATATAAACAGAAAAAGAATGACGTTTTTTAATTTTTTTCTCTTCACAAAATCAATAAATCGGTAAACGGCATAAACACCGAACAATATAAAAAAGGGCAACATCGGCTGGCGGTAACGAGCACACACAAAGAATAATAGTAGGGAGAGGGTGTAAGCAAATAAGAAAAGATACACCAATAAATATTTTCGCCACTGTTTTAATGAAAGCGCTAGACCCATTAAGGTTAAGGGGGCTAAAATACCAAAGGGGAAATAGATTAGTTTATTGAACAGTAATGGTTTTATGATAGGGGCGAACTGACGCGCCAGATAGATATTTTGATTGTTGGGTATTTCATAACCATTGAAAAGCAGTCTTATTTTTTTGAAAAGTAATTTGATAAAAGTTGCCGGATAGTTTCTTATTTCCTGCCAAGTTTGATGATACCAAAAATCGGATACTTCCGAATATTTTAATTTCTTTCCTTCGGTTTGTTCGGCAAAAGAGATAGCTTGGGTGTAGCCGCCTTCCCAGCTTTTATTTATTCCCGGAACGGTTGCCGACCATCCGTTTGCTTTATGGTTGTTGCCAATGAAAAAATTGTAACCGCCCTGCCAGGCAATGAAGACGAATTCATGCGAGGCGGCATAGTTTCTAATCGTAACCGGCAAGATAACAACAAGCGCTGTCAGACCGATGATGGCGTAATTTATAATTGCCTTTTTCCAACCTATGCGAGGTTTAATGATGAGCCAAATCCAGATTATCAAAACAGGTCCCAACAAAAGAATATTGGGACGGGCCAATCCTGCCAGCCCCAACAAAATACCGGCGAAGAAAAACTGCCGATACGAACCCTCTTGACATCGATATAATTGCCATACAAGCAATACGGATAAAAGAACCATCAAGGAAGTGATAAGCAGGGTGCTGTCGAAATACAAAAAAGTGGGGTAAAAGACCGCCATTACCGCCGACCAAAAAGCAATTTTCCTATTAAATAATTTCAGTGCCAATAAATAAATTAACACGGCTAAAAACGAACCTAAAATGTTTTGAATTAACCGCGAGGCATACAAGGAGTTATCAGTTACTTTGAAAAGGATAGCTAAAAAATGCGGGTAAAGAGGCGCCCTATAATATGGTTCGTTGGGAGAGTCGAGACCTTCGTTTATTTTTTCCGCAAGGTCAACATGATACTTTTCATCCATAACAGGATGGTTAAAAATAGGGATATGTTGAATTTGATTGAGATAAACAAACCGTATGGCAAAGGAAGCTAACAGAAGAAATATCGGTACCAGCCAGAAATGGTGTCGGCTTAATTTACTTAAGATATCCTTGCTAAGCATAGATGGAAGATAATAATTTTATATAAGCAGGTAAATATATATTTCAGCCATAGGCTGATTTGTCACAGGCGAAATTTCATAAACAAGCAAGTTTTTTTGGATTTAGATACTGAAATAATTTTTATTTTGTTCTGTCGGGTCTTACACCGAAGAGGTGTAACCCGACAGAACTTTTATTAAACTTCTTACGGGCAAGCTACTGGTGCTGGCCCACCTTCAAACATATAGTTAGTCAGATAATTAATATCAACAACATTAACAGAACCATCACCATTAACATCTGCCTCTTCCATACATTGTGGAGCAGGACCGCCGGAAAAAGCATAATTTATCAAGTACATAACGTCACTGATATTAACTTTATCGTCCGGGTCGTTATCCACATTGCCTCGCATACCCACACAACAACCGCCACTGCTAAACTTAGTGACAAAAGCATCACCAGTTCCCTGTAATGTTCCCTGATACGGATTGAACGTTGGGAAATCGAGGGAAGTTGTTACTCCT
>JAADHM010000197.1 GCA_013151855.1 FCB group bacterium
TATACTCAAATTCATTGTTCATTTTATTGGTTAAACCAACAACTTTTATAATGGGTTTTGAGATTAATCTTGAAATATAGAAAGCAATCCCTGCCCCCAATAGAGTTGCCAAAAGAGCGATGATAATGCCAATATTGCTGGAACTAACGGTTTTATTTTCAATGTGTCCCATAGAGGAGTCAAAACTTTTCTCTGTTTGGTGATAATATTTATTGATCAAATTGTCAATTTGTTCAACCTCACTGTCAAACTGGGGCATCATTTTATTACCCAATTCCGGCCCGTCTTGGATATAAGTATTGGCAAGTTTAATTCCCGTTTCATAATATTTTTTAAACGGTTTCCGCAATTTTTCCAGTTGGTCTTTATGCTTCGGATCCAGTTTAATCAACTCGCCTAACACAATATTGAAGGTATCAGTATATGCTTTGGCGATGTCGAGGCCATCATCCAAGCCGTCCTGCCCTCGAGTGGCAGCGATAGTAACACAAGCCTGCTGAACTTCGGTGGTTGCCAAAATTAGCTCGTTAGCTTTTTTCAAAACAGGGTATTCTTCTTCTTGCGCATAAACGGTTGATTTTCTGATACCGGAATAACTAAGATAATTAGTTCCGGCTAAGACCAATCCCAAGAAAACAACCAGTCCGAAACCGATGTAAAGTTTCGTGCTGATTTTGAGGTTTTTAAACATTCTTTCTTCTCCATTGTGTTTACCTATGCAGATAAAAATTACCTAATTTTTATCATACTTTATTTAATTGGTTTTATAGCGTTATATTATTAATTATCGAAAAGTAGGTGATATATTTAATGAGATTATAATAGGTATGAATTGAGTATACTTGATACCTATTTTTTAAATAGGTGTAAATTATTTATTTGTTTCCAACGATTTGAGATAGCTGGCTAAGTTAACTTTCTTGTTGTTTAAGCCTAACTTTTTGCGGATCTGTTGGCGGAATTTATGGACAGTTAAAAGAGAAACTGCTAAAGTGGAAGCAATATCTTTTGAAGAGAAGCCGTTTATAATCATTTTGCTAATTTTGATCTCTCGCGGGGTTAAAGCTGAAAATTTCTTTTCAAAAGAGTTAATAAAAGGCGAGGTTATATTATCGAGACAATTATTAATAAAGTTGATAAGTAATTTATCGGTTTCACCGGCTTTTTCATATAGGGTTTGTAAGACAGGATGAATCAATTTATTGATATTGGAGTATAGTTGAATTTCAACTTGTTCTTTTTCCTTATCGATTTGTTCGACAATTTCTTTTAAAGCGGTGTTTTTTTCTTCAAGCGCTTTTTCTTTTTCAATATTTTTTTTATTGCTGATAAGCAGTTCCCGTTCAGTTTGTTTATGATGGGAGATATCGCGGGTACTTAAAAGAAGATAATATTCTCCTCTTAAAGAGATATTACGTGCCATTGTCTCCAGATATAGGTAATGACCATCTTTATCAAGGAATTGATATTGCACATAAGAAATTGCTTGGGGGACCTGAATAACGGTTTTTATGGTTTTAAAAACTTTTTTGCGATCAGTTGGATGAATGAGCTTTAACTTTCTTTTTAAATTATTTGGAGGTCGTAAAAAGAACCTATTGCATACCGGATTGCATAATATAATTTCTCCCTTGTAATCGGAGATAATGATAAGCTCTTGAATTTTATCGAAAATTTCTTTTAAAAAAGCCGTTTTGAAATCTTTATTTAAAGCATCTTTTTTAGTGATAGTAGTTTTAATACGATTGTGGGAAGTTTTTAAATCAGTTCTGTTTTTAATTTTAAGTTTCACTTTTTCCTTCGGCGAATCTACGAGGTAAAATATGTTTTATGCTGCTATATTTCAGTGAATATTATTTAAGTTATTGATTATTTATCGGCAAATCTGTTCAAAATATAAGCACCTATTTTAGTGTTTACGGATAAAGAGCAGCCACATATCGAAAAAAGCCATTTATCAAAAAAGGCGAGCTAATCAACGTAATATAATCATATTATTTTCATAATAATTTAATCTTCTCCGTAAATTTTGGGTAAAAAGAATAGAAAAGAAAGACAAATATGTTTTCCGGGAGTAAAAAAATTAGTTACCGATATACCATGGCTTCCAATAAAGAGGCTGCTTTAGCATCAAAAAAATTAGGTAAAGATTTGTCAGTATCGCTGAGGGTACTTTTGGCCGTCCCTTTTTATTTATATAATAATGAAAATAAAAGAAGAATTTCACTGCTTTGTAATTTATTGACCGCTAATGAAAAACAGGCGGAAATTTTGTCTTTTGATAGTATCTCTTTGACACCAAAAGGGAAAATATCTTCTCAGAGTTTTGTTTTTAAATTATTACGACAATTTTCATATCTAAGAAAAATTATCTATAATATAACCCGTTTTGATGTCTTACATCTGATTTATATCTCAGCATCTTCTTTTTATGGTTCTATCGTCCCCTTAATTTTGATTGGTAAATTTTTCGGGAAAAAAGTGATACTGGATTATCATAATCTCGATGATTTTTTCGGACTGCATGAAAACAGAATTATTTTTAAAAAATTCATTAACCTTTGTGACTCCGTTATTTTAATATCTGATTATCAGAGGCAAGCAGTTGATGGACAAATAAAAAAAAGTTGTTATCTTCCCGATGCTTTTGAGCTTGATAATATCCAGCCACGGGTAATAAGGTCGGTGCAACCTAAAATCGTTGTTTGGGGGATTTCTGAAAAAATTGACAATTTCTTTTGTGTTCTGAGAGCTTTTCATTTGGTAAAACAAAAATATCCGCGAGCGGAAATGTTGATGATCGGGGTTGACCATCAGTTAAATAAAATGAAGGATATAACCACGCGAAAAAGAATCGGCGGTATAACTTTTATCGATAAGGATACTAAGCAACAAAATGATAAGTACTTATCCGAAGCGGATGTATATGTAAATTGCCTAAAAATAAATTATCTCCCCGATACTATGCTCAATGCTCTGGCTATGGGAATACCGGTTATTACTACTCCCGCTAATACTGCCGAGACTTTTGTGAATCGTCAGGATGTTTTATATGTCAGGTATAATGATTGCGTGGGGATTGCCGATAGCATTATTGAATTAGTCGAAAACCCGTCATTAGTCTGGCAACTTTCTCAAGCGGCAAGAAAGAAAGTAAAGCCATATAGCTGGTCAGCCGTAAAAAAAGAATGGTTGGATTTCTACCGTCAGCTTCAATAAAGACGGCGTTTTTTTCTTGAGCAGTGATATTTTTTTATTTTATCTTTAACTTTCTAACAGTATATTCAAATGTCAAATTCGCCTTCGGACGAATCCGCCGTAGGCAGATAAATAGTAGATGAACAATAAACGATATTATGATATTAATTTCGTCGGTGTAAAGGGTCAGAGTTTATGTCTGAAAGTGATGCAAAGTATAAATTGGCTATCGTGATGCCGGTGAGAAACGAAGGAAAATATCTTGGTCAGACCTTAGACCAGATTTATTTGCAGGATTTCCCGATGGATAAACTCGAAGTCGTTATTTCCGAAGGCGGCTCTACCGATCGCACCCGTGAAATCGCCGAATCGTATCGGAATCGTTTTGGCTCTTTGAAAGTTCTGGATAATCCTCGTCAGCTCCCTTCGTCGGGTAGAAACGTAGGTATTAAAAATTCGACCGCCCCCTATATTCTTATCCTTGACGGTCATACCTTTATCCCCAGTAAGAATTTCCTTAAAGATATCGTGGAGACTTTTGAAAAAACTAAAGCCCAGTGTTTATGTCGTTCCCAGCCGCTTAATCCTCCGGATATTAACGAATTTGAAAAGTCGGTGGCGATATGTCGCGGGTCTGCTTTGGGGCATAAACCCGGTTCTGAAATTTATTCCGATTTTGAAGGAGAGGTCGACCCTACTTCATCGGGAGCAATGTATCACCGCAGTGTTTTTGAAAAGATTGGTTATTTTGACGAGCATTTTGACGCTTGCGAAGATGTTGATTTTAACTATCGCGTGAAATTAGCCGGTTTTAAATCGTATCTCTCACCCAAACTGCGAGTATTTTATTACCCCCGTAATTCTTTGCAGGGGTTATGGCGGCAGATGAATCGTTATGGAATGGGTCGTTTTCGGTTTTCCCGAAAGCATAAAAAATTTACACCGGTTCAATGGTTGGCTGGTTTTTTGACATTAATGTTTTTTTTGATGTTAGTGGCGTCATTTTTGTCCACTCCCATTTTTGAAGTTTTTAAAACGATTACCGCTTTTTATATCTTAGTTGTCATTTTGTTCTCTTTGTATTTAGCGCTTAAAGAAAAACACTTAGGATGTTTGTTGTACGGTCCTTTGATTTTTCCGACAGTTCATTTTGGATTGGGGATGGGTTTTTTAAAAGCGATGTTCGAGTATGTAAGTAAAAGGAAATAAGTCATTACTTTTCCAGAGAATTGTTTATGTTAAATACTTATAGTTACAGTGCCTTGGAAAGTTATCGAAGCTGCCCTCGTCTGTTTAAATTTGCTTATATCGAAAAAGTTTCCGTACCCAAAAAGGTTAATGCCATAACTTATCTGGGTAGCGCTGTTCATCGCTCTTTGCAACAGCTTTACAAATTGGGAGCGGATGGGATATTATATCCCTTAGAAGATCTTTTAAACTTTTATGATAATGAATGGAAGAAACTCAACCCGGAAATTATTACCATATCCACCGATTATTATACCGTCGATGATTACATCCGTATCGGAAAAGAAATGCTCAAAAGATATTATGAACGGTATCAACCCTTCAATCAGGGGATATTATTGGGAACAGAGCTTTCTTTGCATTTTCAATTGCCCGGGACACTTTACAAATTCCGTGGTTATATTGACCGCCTGTGGAAAAGAGATGATGGGGTGGTGGAAATATGTGATTATAAAACCGGACAGACCCTTGTCCGTCCTCATGACCCGAGGTTTCTCTTCCAAATGGGGTTGTATCAATTAGCGGTTCAGGAGAGTTATCCGCAATTCGATAATATTGAACTGGCACAGTATTTCCTTAGAAAAGATGAAGTTGTCAGTTATAAGATGCTTCCCGAGGAATTGGAGATTCTCAAAGAGAATTTACGTCAAGCGGTATTGGCAACTATTCAAGCCACCCGTCTTGATAATTTCCCTCCCAAAGAGGGTGGCTATTGTCAATTTTGTGATTACTTTGACCTCTGCCCGGCGAAGAGACACAAGAAAATCATCGAAGAATTCGCCACGTCGAATCCGTCCGAAGGCGGAGCAGATTCAAATTCATCGGATGAAGTATTAATTGCTCAAGAGATGCAAACTCTGGCTGATGACTATATTAAAGCGGCTACTGATGCAAAAGAGCTGAAGAATAAAATGGACTCTCTAAAAGCTGATATTATAGAAAAAGCGAAGGAATATAATTTAACCGCTTGGGAAGGCACCTTGGGGCAGGTAAAAGTTCACTTAAGTAAAAAAGAAAAATTCATTACCAAAACCGAAGATGCTTCCGCTTTTGCTCAATTAACCAATATGGCTCGTCAGTTACATCTCGATGATTACTTTATCTTGGATGCTAACGGTTTGATGAAGGGGATCTATCAGAAAAAGATATTACCCGAGGAACAGTTGGCATTGCTGAAACCGTTTGTGGTGGAGAAAGAAGGAAACCGCGTTACGGTTAAATTGAAACATGAAACCGATAGAGCAGATGAAAATAATTAGCGATTATTCATATAATAAAAAAAACCCGATTTATATCGGGTTTTTTTATTTTGCTCTATTTTGATTGCCGTACGACAAAGACGGGTATGATTTCTATTTTTTTTCGTTCACTGATGGGAATGGTATCCTGTCTGTTCT
>JAADHM010000013.1 GCA_013151855.1 FCB group bacterium
AATTGGGGAGCAAAAGAAGAGATTGGCTTTGACGAAGGTTACGGTGTAATGAGGTAGAGGCAGGATCCTATGGGATCCTGCCCTACATTACTATCCGCTTATTGTCGAAAGCATAGGGCTTCCGACATTCTGGAACTGATAACTATAAATTTTCCATCAAAGCCAGTTTATTAATCTTGCCGGTTTTGTGTTTGGGGAGGCTGTCCCTAAATTCGACATAGCGGGGGATTTTGTATTCCGCCAAGGTTTGACGGCAATGTTTTTGAACCTCTTTTAAATCCAGCTGACACCCTTTTTTCAAAACCAATACCGCTTTCACTGCTTCTCCGAAAACATCGTCCTTCACTCCGAAAACAGCCGCCTCGATAATATTTTCATGGGCTAAAAGGCATTCTTCCACTTCCTTGACACTGATACGATTGCCACCGGATTTAATAATCTCTTTTTTGCGTCCCACAATAAAAATCATGCCATCTTCGTCGCGTTTGGCTAAATCACCGGTATAAAGCCAGCCATCTTTCAAAACTTCTTTTTGCTCTTCGGGCTGATTCCAATATCCCATCATCACACTATCACCCCCGACCACGATTTCTCCCATTTCGTCGGTAGCGGCTTCTTCGCCGTTCTCTTTAATAATTTTGACTTTTACTCCGGGCACTTCAATGCCCACCGAGCCCAATTTATCAACTAACAATTCCGGTGGTAAATAAGTTACGCGTGGCGATGCTTCCGTTTGACCGTACATGATATAGATTGCTTTGTGAGGGAACAACTCGTACAGCCTTCTGATAACATCGGGCGCCATAGCTCCGCCGGCTTGCGTAAAATAACGCAGATGTTCTAATTTCCGCTGAGGGAAAGTTGATTTGTCCAACAAAATCATAAAATTAGAAGGCACCCCCGAAAAACCGGTTACCTTTTCCGTTTCCATAGTATCTAATATCATCTCCGCATACATAAAGCGATTGTCAATGACCAATCTTCCCCCCGCCATAATATGCGTCAAAAGAAGAGAGTTACCGTAGATATAATAGAAGGGCAAAATAACAATGACGCTGTCTTGAGCCGTTAATTTAAGATAGGCGATTGTTCCTACGGTATTGGCGATTAAGTTGCGGTGGGATAGCATCACGCCCTTAGCTTCACCGGTGGAACCGGAAGTATAAAAAATTGCCGCTAATTCATGAGGTATTTGCGAGACAATTTCTTTGTCAATATTCTTTGCTACTGTTTGTTTATCAATATTGTCGGAGGGGGTGAAATCAGTCTCTAATATATGGGGAAGGGTTTCCATCTTTGCGTGAGGGAGTTTAACTTTCAGTACCCTATCGGAAATGATACATTTCAATGCCGGTTGCAACTCAAAAAACTTAGCCAGCATCCTTTGATAGCGGGCGTGCACCAATAAAACTTCTGTCTGACAATCGGAGATGATGTAATTCAATTGCCGATAACTAAGAGAAGTGTTAAGAGGAACAGCTACCAAACCTGCTTTGAAAACAGCGAAGTATGCTATCACGTAGTCAAGGGAATTTTCCATAAAAATACCCACCCGAGCACCTTCCGAGAGAGGTAACTTTTTCAAATAGCGGGCAAGTTTTTCCGCTTCTCTTTGAAGTTCCCGATATGATATGCTTTTGTCGTGATGAGTAACCGCGGTATGCTCAGGATATATTCCTGCCGTATGGGATAAAATATCGCCAATTTTCATAAATATTAACCGGCTTTATTTTGTTGAAGATTAAAAGTGTTGTTCAAAAGATATCGTCTACAAGATATAATCATCAACCGTTTGTTTTCCGGACAATGAAATTAACAAGATTTTCCACCGAATCCAAGTTGTTGGGAGTCATCTCTTCGTTTTCAATATTAATATTATATTTTTCTTCGATGAAATTGGTTACTTCAAGAATACCGGTAGAGTCAACGATGCCATTTTGCATAAAGGAATCGCTATCTTGTAAAGATTCCGCTTCGTCGCCGAACAAAAAAGTTTCAATGATAAAATCTTTTATCTCTTTGCGTAAATTATCTTTTTCCATAATACTTTATTCTTTTAATATTTTTTTATTCTATTTCCAGTGGCGCCATCCGTAAATATTCGGTGGCAACTATTTTGCGTTTGATATTGGCATAGCCTCTTTCGACCTGTTCTTTGGTCAAATTCAAAACCTTCGCCGCTTCTTCGGGAGGAACGTCATGCTCCATAGCATACCATAGCATATCCATGTGGTAAAAATCCAAACCAAAAAAGAACTCTTCTTGGGTAACTTCCGCACTATAAGTGTCGGTAGTCGGCGTTCTCTCGATGATTTCTTGGGGAACGCCCAAATATTTGGCCAACTGATAGACCTGTACTTTAAACAAATGAGCGATAGGCTTCAAATCCGCTCCACCGTCACCATATTTTACGAAAAATCCCTGCATGTGTTCATCCTTATTGCCGGTTCCGGCCACCGCCCAATTTCTCTTTTCCGCTTGATAATAAAGAGTGGTCATGCGTAGACGTTGTTTTAAGTTAGTGGAAGCTACAATTTGCAGATAAGCTTTTAAAGGCAGACGTTTTGTTTTTGATTCCCCTTTTTCGTTTTCAATGAATAGAGTAAAAAAGTTGAAAGAATCTTTTTCCAAAATATTGGTGGGAATGGTGATTTTGGATTTCCAACTGCTGTCGTATTCGGGAAAGACCGATTTGATGGCTTCATCTCTTTTCTCGTAACACTTCAAACCGCTTAAGCCACCATAAATGCTTTCTTCAATGGCTTCAAAACCAAATGTATCGGCTAACTTCAAAGCTAATCGTTTACTATCGGGAGAAGAATCTTTTTCGGGCATCATCACTCCCAAAACTCTTTTCGGTCCCAAGGCACGAGCGCACAGAGCGGCAACTACCGAAGAATCGATTCCGCCGGAAATACCAATAACCGCTCCGCCTTTTTTTAATTTATCCCGAATCTGGGTGAGAATATTTTGACAGAGATACTCGGTAACCTTTTGGGAATCGATTTTTAAACTATCTTTATTAAACACAATTTCACCTTTATCTTTTTCAAGGATTTGGTTAAGGCAATAAAATATTGTTCATTTTTTTAAATTATCAACGAAAATTATCATTTTAATTGTCAGCTAAGAGTATCTCTACCATAACCTTTTAATATTATATCGGATAAATATCATTCTTCTTAATAAACAAACATTTACCTATAACAAAGGCATTATTTTAATGCTGAACATTTAAAGAGTCACCTAATTTTTTAATGTATTTTGGAGTTGTTCCACAACAACCGCCAATTAGCGAAACTCCAGTATCAATTAATTGATGGCAAATATCAACAAAATCACTTTCCGTAATAGGATAGTTGTACCGATTATTTTCTGTCTTTGGCAAGCCGGCATTTGGTTTTGCCATTAAGGGTAATGATACTTTTTCTTTCATTTGGCTTATCATTTGAATCATCAATTCGGGTTTTGACATACAATTGATTCCGACGGCGGAAACATCCAACTTTTTGCATGCGAAAGCGACTTGCTCAGCGGTCATCCTTTCTTTGGTAAGACCATGGCAATCAAAAGTAAAACTGACCATTGCGGGAATTGATGACAAAGAACGAACAGCTTTTACTGCCGCTTTAGCCTCTAAAAAACTGGTCATCGTTTCTATAACAATCAAATCGACTTCACCGCTATGTAATCCCTCCATCTGTTCTTTGAAAATATCATAAACTTCATCAAAGTTATCGTCGTCGACAACGATACCCGTAGGTCCCACCGAACCGGCAACTTTAATCTCAGCCCCGGCAACTTTTCGGGCAAGAGAAGTTAACAGCTGATTGATATTTTTGGTCTCGGCGGCAAGATTAAACCGTTTCAGCCGTTCTCGATTGGCACCAAAAGTGGCACTGTAAATTATTTCAGAGCCGGCTTCGATATATGCCTGATGAATTTCAGTAATTACCTTGGGATGTTCAATGGCGAATTTTTCCAAACAATCATTAAGAGAGCAGCCTCGCTTTATTAATTCCGTACCGATAGCGCCGTCGAGAAGTACCGGCAACTTTTTGAAAACCAACAAATTCGAAGAGGGCTTTTTATCCATTTAAAATCTACATATAAGTTAAAATATCAGCTCTTTGGGCAAAGGTGAAAAAGCAAAAAATAATTTCACTCTTCTCTTTTCGCCTTTACCGGCAATTTGTAAAACTTTTAACAAAGCGTATTCTTTATCCGAAGTCTTCAACAAAACCCAATCACCTTTTTTAACACTGACTTTATCTTGCCATAGTGGAGACGACAAATCTTTAACTTGTTTGCGCACTTGATTAAAATTGCCTTTAAATGGCAGTTTGCTCAACTTATTCTCTTTTAAAAAACCTTCGAGTTCGCTGGGGGAAAGAAGAAAATCGTTACCTCCCTTGGAGAAAAAATAAATATCATTGTCAACATCGTCAGCAGGAATATATCTGTTTTTCACAAACGAATATCCATCGTGGTCGGATTTATAGCGGATCGATAGCTCTATGGTATCTCGCGGACCACATACCGCCACGACTTCATTGGAAGGTTGGGATAAACTTCTATCGGGAAAAACAATACGGACGGAGACATAATATTTTTTGCCATTTTCAAGATGCTCAGCGGTAAAATGTTCAATTCCGTCATCGGGGTTAGTGTCTCCGCTAAAGGCGGTAAGATTGAAAGGTCTTATATCTTTGGGAAGCTCTGTCCCCGGAAATTTAGCGGTTAAAGAAGAATCGCTGATATAAATAAAATACCCACTGATTATTTTGGGACAATTGTTCTTCCAACTAATATCCATTTTCCGGCTGTTCACTTGAATCTGTAAATCCTTGGGATAACAACCAAGAGTAGTTTCTTGAGCAATTTTTTGGGGACCACATCCATAATAAAAAGAAAATAAGGCCACAAAAGTTGAAAAAAGAATAATTTTTTTTACCATTTTATTGTATTACTCCATCTATTTTGGCAGGAAAATTTACCGAATTATCATTAGGCTCATCTATTCAGATTATTTACCGCCACCACAATCAATTATAATTTGGAAAGAAAATACAGGAAGTTCCCCTATTTGACAAGGAAATTACCATAATATATGTCAATTATTTTTACCCCTTAACTCCTTATCCCGCTTATAATTGATATATACTAACCCTAATTAAATTAAAGTATTGACTCTCACAAGTCGACAATAATAATGTAAATTATTCATTTAGAATCTTATTTGTATTCATTAACCTCAATCTTAGGGAGGAAAAATATGTACGATGGAAGTTCAACGGTAACGACATCTTCACCGGGAATTTTCGGTGCCATTTTTTGGCTTATCTTTATAGCTGCCTATCTTTATTTTGCCTATATGCAATATAAAATAGCGATTAAATGCGGTTATAAAGAAAGCGCTTGGTGGTCATTTATTCCCATAATGAACGTTATTCTTCTTATAAAAATGGCTGGAAAACCGATTTGGTGGTTTTTCTTGTTACTGGTACCATTAGTTAATGTTATTATGTTTTTTGTTTTGTGGATGGCTGTTGCCAAAAATATCGGACAACCAACTGTCTGGGGATTTTTGGTTGTTCTCCCTTTAATAAATTTTATAGCTATCACTGTCTTGGCTTTTTCGGGGCCGAATCGTAGTAACTATGCTATCGACCCCAACCAGACTCCTCGGCAGCGTACACCACAAAATGTGGGGCAATAGAATTTGTGAAATTGGAAATTTATAATTTTAGCAGAATAAAAACGGCGAACAGATATGCTCGCCGT
>JAADHM010000184.1 GCA_013151855.1 FCB group bacterium
CGTTGGTTATCGGAGGAAAAGAAGTTAAAACAGACAATAAAGTGGAAATAACTTCTCCCCATGACCATAATTTGAAACTCGGTTTCTACTATAAAGGCTCAGAGAAAGAAGTCAACGAAGCAATCAATTTGGCTTTGGAGGCTCAAAAAGGTTGGGAATATTTGCCGTGGGAACATCGAGCGGCCATTTTCCTCAAAGCGGCTGATTTGATAGCCGGACCTTACCGTCATATTCTCAATGCCGCTACGATGTTGGCTCATTCAAAGAATATCTTTCAAGCGGAGATTGATGCCGTTTGTGAATTGGTGGACTTTTTCCGTTTCAACGTCTACTACATGCAACAAATTTATAACATCCAACCCGATAATTCCCCTATGATTTGGAATCGCATCGATTATCGTCCTCTGGAGGGTTTTATTTTTGCCGTTACGCCCTTTAATTTTGTGTCCATCAATGGCAATCTTCCGACGGCGCCGGCTATGATGGGTAATGTGGTTATTTGGAAACCGGCTTCAAACGCCGCTTATACTTCGTATTTTGTGATGAAAGCCCTTCGCGAAGCCGGTCTGCCCGACGGGGTGATAAATTTGATTTTTGCTCCCGGTGCTTCTATCGGCGATACCGTATTACGTAATAAAAATCTGGCCGGTATTCATTTTACCGGTTCCACGGCGACTTTTCAAAGAATGTGGCGTATCGTTGGTGAAAACATTGCCCATTACCGTGCTTATCCGCGTATTGTCGGAGAAACCGGCGGTAAAGATTTTATCATTGCTCATCCTTCGGGTAATCCCGAAGCGTTGATTACGGCGATTATCCGTGGGGCGTTTGAATTTCAGGGGCAAAAGTGTTCGGCTCTTTCGCGTGCTTATATTCCTCAGTCAATTTGGGCGCAAATCAAAGATAAACTGGTTACCCAAACCAAAGAACTCAAAATGGGCAACCCGGAAGATTTCAGTAATTTTATCAACGCCGTTATCGATGAAAATGCTTTTGACTCCATTGTCAATTATATTAAATATGCCAAGAATGACAATGATATGGAGATAATTTGCGGTGGTGAATATGATAAAGCAACCGGCTATTATATCAAACCGACTATCGTTCTTACTACCAATCCCCATGCCAAATTGATGGAAGAGGAAATATTCGGGCCGGTGGTCACTATTTATATTTATGATGATAATGAATATGCCAAGACTCTTCATATTCTCAATGAAACCTCACCTTACGGTTTGACCGGCGGTGTTTTTGCCACCGACCGCAAAGCTATCGAATTAGCCGAAAGAACCCTACGCCATGCGGCCGGTAATTTTTATATCAACGATAAACCTACCGGCGCCGTGGTCGGCCAGCAACCGTTCGGAGGAGGACGTGCGTCGGGTACCAACGATAAAGCGGGAGCTATTCAAAATATGCTCCGCTGGACTTCACCGCGTTCTATTAAAGAGAATTTCAATCCTCCCGTGGATTATAGATATCCCTTTATGAAACTATGATTTTGAACCGATGTATATTTAAGCCGATTGCTTGAAAAGTAGTCGGCTTTTTTCTTGCAAAATTCCGATTATAAAACTTTTTAAAAATATATGGTTTTGTCATCTATCATCGGCTTAAGTTACTAAAAAAAAATCCGTTAATATAGGTATGGAAATAAAATCTTTTCTTCATTATCAAACCGTCGAAGTAATCGGAGAAGGCTTAAGCGGAGTGGTCTACAAAGCTTGGGATACCAAGCAAAACCGTGCGGTGGCAATCAAAGCTCTTAAGTTTCCACGAGATAAAGCCTCTTCGTTGTTTAATCTCAATGACATAAAGACCTTGACCCATATTGAACATCCCCATTTATGCAATGTATATAAAGTTGATGAAAAAGACGGATATCCTTTTATCGTTATGGAACTTATAGAAGGGAAGACATTGCAACAGCTTTTACGGGAAAAAGAATTTAACCCTTTCCAATTCCTCAAAGCCGCCATTCAAATCTCAAGAGGTTTAAACAGACTACATCATGAGAAAATCGTCCATGGCAATCTCAAACCCGCCAATATAATGGTAAATAATGAGGGGACATTTAAACTTTTGGATGCCGGTTTATCGTCGTTTAAAAATTTTCAAAATAATCCGGATTTTGTTCCTCCCTATGAGGCTTTTCATTATTTATCTCCGGAGCAAATAGCTAATAATGAATTAACGTTTAAGTCGGATTTATTTTCTCTGGGGGTAATCTTCTATCAAATGCTTAGCGGTGTTTTGCCTTTTGAGGGGGAAGATGAAGATGCTCTATGTAAATCAATTCTCAATGTTACCCCCTCCTATAAGAAATTATTGAAACGAAAGATACCGGGAGATTATATATTGGTTATTGAAAAATTATTAGCCAAAAATCCGGCGGAGCGTTTTCTTCATACCGATGAACTTTTGGTAACATTGGAAGAAATAGATATTTTTGAAAGTCACGAAAACAAATATAAAGCCAGTAAATATAATCATCACAGTCCTCGTCAATACCTGATGATATCATTATTGGTAGTATTATTAATTATCTTCTGGTATATTATCACTTCCCGTTGATATTTTCCCGCTTATAATTCATAAAAAGTCTTCTTGTAGACAAAAATCAGTTTACCTTTGGCGAAAAATACGGTATTTTAAAAAGGTTTTGACAATTATGACGGGTACAAATAACAATCTTATCGGGTATAAGGAATAATGGAAATAATTCACAATGCGGAAAAAATAAAAATCAAGTCTCATCTTCCGGTTGTCCCTTTAAGGGATGTGGTCATATTCCCTTATATGATTTATCCTCTTTTAATCGGACGTGATTTTACCACCACTGCCTTACAGGAAGCGATGAATAAAAACAAGCAGGTTTTGTTAATTGCTCAAAAACAGGCAGATGTTGATGATCCCGAAGTTGATGACCTTTATAAAATGGGTGTGATAGCGCGTATTTTACAGGTGATGAAAATGCCCAATGGGACTTATAAGGTGTTGATAGAAGGATTGGTGCGCGCTCAAGTAAAAAAAATTACGCATACTAACGGTTATTTGTTATCTGAAATACAAATTGTTTCGCCTAAAAAGGAAATATCCGATATAGAATTGGAAGCTCTCTCTCGGACGGTTATGGAACAATTTACCGAATTCGTACAACTGAATCGAAGAATCCCCGAAGAAGTGTTGGTCACTTTAGCGTCCGTTAGCGATTACCAGCAAAAAGCAGATAATATTTCCGCTCAAATAATGCAGCAACTTGATACCAAACAAAAAGTTTTGGAAGCTAATTCGGTTAAAGAACAATTTTTGATGTTGTCGGACATCTTAAAAAAAGAAATTGAAATTCTAAAAATAGAACAAAAAATAAATGGTAATATCCGCGAATCAATGACCCGTAGTCAGAAAGAGTTCTATTTACAACAGCAATTAAAAGCTATCAAAGATGAGCTCGGTCAATTCGACGAATCTTCGGCGGAAGTGGAGGATTTATATGCTCGACTGGAAAGCCATAATTACCCTTTTTATGTAAAAGAGAAGGCGGAAGTAGAGATAAAGAAACTGGCTAAAATGCATCCTTATTCCGCAGAATCAGGGGTTGTTCGTTCTTATCTTGACTGGCTTTTAAGTTTGCCATGGAATAACTTGACCGAGGATCGCACGGATTTTTCCCAAGTTAAAGAAATTCTTGACGGTGACCATTACGGTCTGGAAAAACCCAAAAACCGGATATTGGAACATTTAGCCATTATCAAATTAGCGGGTAAAGTTAAAGGTCCTATTCTCTGTTTAGTAGGTCCCCCCGGTGTGGGTAAAACATCTGTCGGTCGCTCGGTAGCCCGAGCACTGGGGAGAAAATTTGTGCGTATGTCTTTGGGCGGCGTGCACGATGAAGCGGAAATACGAGGGCACCGGCGTACATACATCGGAGCTTTGCCGGGAAGGATTATTCAGTCGATTAAAAAAGCCGGTTCTTGTAATCCCGTCTTTCTCTTGGATGAAGTCGATAAAATCGGTAAAGACTTTCGTGGCGACCCCGCCTCGGCTCTGTTGGAGGTTCTTGACCCTGAGCAAAACAACTCTTTCAACGATAACTACTTAGAGGTCGATTTTGATTTGTCTCATACTCTTTTTATCACTACCGCCAATACCATGACCAATATCCCTCCGGCATTAAGAGATAGAATGGAGATAATCCGCTTACCCGGCTATCTTGATTTTGAAAAAGTAGCTATTGCTCAACACTATCTTCTACCCAAGTTGATAAAAGAGCTGGGTTTAAGCAAAGTGATGATAAAAATCGAAGATACCGCTCTTCTGGAAATTATCAACAGTTACACCCGTGAAGCCGGCGTTCGTGAATTAGAGCGCAAGATAAGCACTTTACTGCGGAAATCCGCCATATCCATAGCATCGGGTAAAAAAATACACAAACTCACCATTACCAAAAATAAAGTCCATAAACTTCTGGGAGCCCCCAAATATATTGATACCGGTATAAAAACCAGCCCCACTATCGGATATGCCGTCGGTTTGGCTTGGACCGAAATGGGCGGTGAGTTATTACCGGTGGAAGTTGTTCTTATGAAAGGTAAATCGAAATTGACTCTTACCGGTTCGTTGGGAAATGTTATGCAGGAATCGGCGGTGGCAGCTCTTTCTTATATCAGAAAAAACGCCGTCAGATTCGGCTTGAAGGATAACTTTTTCGAGCATATTGAAATTCATATTCATGTCCCCGAAGGTGCCGTCCCCAAAGATGGGCCCTCGGCCGGCATTACTCTTTTAACGGCTTTATTATCGTCTTTGACCGACATTCCCGTCCAAACCGATATTGCCTTGACCGGTGAAATAACATTAATCGGTGATGTTTTACCGGTGGGAGGTCTCAACGAAAAATTGTTGGCGGCTAAAAGACACGGTATCCGCAAAATTATTTTGCCGGATAAAAACCGCAAAGACATAAGCGAGTTACAACCGGAACTGCTTGAAGGACTGCATATCTACTTTGTTAAAACGGTAAAGGAAGCTCTTAAGTTGGCAATGGCAGTAAATCCGTTTGTCAAAATGAAAGCGAATAATCATACCGACTTTTCACTGAGGTTATAACGTAATTTCGTAAAAACATTTAAGAAGAACAAAAGTAGGATTAAAAGTTTACTTTGAAAAAAATAAACTGCCAATTTATCGGCTCTTTCTATAGTTATGACCAACTCCCTCGTGACCGTCGCCCCCAAATTGCCTTTGCGGGGCGTTCCAATGTGGGTAAGTCCTCACTACTTAACGAATTGACGGGACAAAAGAAGTTAGCCAAAGTTTCCCAAACACCGGGTAAGACCCGTTCTATCAATTTCTTTTTGGTCAATGACCGTTTTTATTTTGTCGATTTACCCGGTTACGGTTATGCCAAAGTTTCCAAAAAGGAACGCCTTAGCTGGGGAAAGCTGATTGAAAATTATCTTGAAAAAAGTGAAAATCTTTACGGTTTAATATTGTTACTCGATTGTCGCCGCGAGGTTACCGAAGGTGACCACCAGCTAATATCTTGGTTGTTGGAAAGAAAAATACCGGCTATTATTGTTATTACCAAAGCAGATAAACTGAATAAAGATAAAGTGAATCGCAAAAGACACCAAATTAAAGAAAATTACGATTTGACAGCGATACCTTTTTCGGTTATCTCTGGAATGGGCAAAAAAGAAATATGGAATGCTATTTTTGATTTGGTAGCGGATAAAAATTAACTTTTAAAATAATAAAAGGCAATATGGGAAAAAACAAAATGTCGTCGGCTGTCAATGGGGTGATGAGGGAAAAGGTAAAATCGTTGACCTCTTGGCTGCCGATGCGGACATTATCGCTCGCTTTCAAGGCGGGGCAAATGCCGGTCATACCATTGTTATCGAAAACAAGAAATATATTTTGCATTTAATTCCGTCAGGTATTTTTCACCCCGGGAAAATTTGCGTTATCGGTAATGGCGTCGTGCTCGATCCCTTTGGTTTTAAAGAGGAACTGAAATTTATTACCGAGCATGGAGCGGACTATAAAAACCGTCTCTGGATTTCTCCCGCGGTTAATTTGGTTTTGCCCTATCATAAAATGATTGATGCCATTGAAGAAAAAAACCGCGGCACTGAAAATCTGGGCACCACCAAAAGAGGTATCGGTCCCGCCTATGTCGACAAGGTCGCCCGCAAGGGCATCCGTATCATTGACTTGCTATACCCGGAAAGATTAAAGAAAAGATTGGAATACCAGCGCCGTATTAAAGAAAAATATTTCACCGGTTCCGATGACGAACGGAGCGATGTGGAACGTACTTATAAAGAACTTTTGGGGCTGGTGGAACTTTTCCAGCCGTTGATTATCGATGTTTCTTTATTTTTGAACCAAGCTCATCAAGAGGGAAAGACCATTCTTTTTGAAGGGGCTCAAGGGACGATGCTCGATGTCGATTTGGGCACTTATCCCTTTGCCACTTCGTCCAATACCACGGTGGGAGGAGCGCTCACGGGCTTGGGCGTAGGGCCTAAAATGATCGACCATATTATCGGAGTTATCAAAGCCTATACCACGCGGGTGGGTGCCGGACCTTTTCCGACCGAGCTAATCGACGATACCGGAGAACAGT
>JAADHM010000146.1 GCA_013151855.1 FCB group bacterium
AATAATAAATATTAATATAAAAAAATATAATTAGACCTAAAAATATGTTTGTGAAGGAAATCACCAAAGAGACAATTTTTATCAAAGCTCCCGCTAAAGTGAATCTTTTTTTAGAAGTCTTAAATAAGCGTCAGGATGGTTATCATAATATAAATTCTTTATTTCAAGCCGTTTCTCTTTATGATAATTTAACTTTTTCTTTAATGGAAAAGCCGGAGATAGAAATTAATCTTGTCAATGATGTTAATCTCTCTACCAAAAGCGATAATTTGATATCTAAAGCATATCATTTAATGAAAAAAACTTTTGACTTCAAATATGGTTTAAAGGTGACTTTAGAGAAAAATATTCCCCTTGCGGCTGGTTTGGGGAGGCGAGTTTCCTTAACGGTAGTTTTTTGCACTATTATCGCCTGTAATACTTTGTGTAAGTTGGGATTGGATAATAAACAAATGGGTCGGTTAGCACTGTCAATCGGAGCCGATGTTCCCTTTTTCTTTACTTCCGGTCAAGCCTTGGTGCAAGGAAAAGGAGAAATTATTCGAGAAACAAATTATCCGGATAATTATAGTATGGTATTGGTCTGTCCGGAAATATTTATATCCACTGCTGTTAGTTATCAAGAGCTTAAAAGAGGCTTGACATTTTCTAAGATTCCCTTTAATTTAGCTGCGTGCCATACAACAGAAGAGTTTATTTCATCTTTAGGGTTGGCAGACAATGATTTCGAGAAAATCCATTTGAGAACATATCCTGAGTTAGAGAGGATTAAAGATGTTCTTTTACGGAATGGAGCACAATTGGCACGAATGAGCGGCTCTGGTCCGACAATTTTTGGAATATTTTTGGAACTACCTGATATAAAAGATGATAACACTGTTGTTCAAGGGAATTGGCACTTCGACACGGTTAGGCCAATAACTCTCTATGGGCAGGTATAATTTAAACGAGGGAGGAACCGTGGAAATTACTGAAATCAGGGTCACATTACGTGATGAAGAACGTTTGAAAGGTTTTGCGAATGTGACATTTGATGATTCATTTGTGGTACGAGGAATGAAGATAATACAGGGAAACAATGGTTATTTCGTCTCTATGCCTAGTCGTAAACGCCCGGATGGTACTTACCAGGATATTGCTCACCCCATTAATAAACAAATGAGGGAGACAATCGAGAAAAGAGTTCTGGAAGCTTACGAGAGGGAATTAAAAGCTCGAGTTTAAATCGAGAAGAAATTTTTGGGGCGTCGTCAAGTGGTAAGACACCAGCCTTTGGAGCTGGCATTCCCAGGTTCGAATCCTGGCGCCCCAGTAAAATCTCTTGACAAAAACCTGTTTTTAAGTAGTTTACCCTACTTATAAACAGGTTTAAATTTCTTATTGTTGAAAGAGTAAAATGATTGTTCGTGAAGAAATAAAATTGGTAACCGGTAATTCCAATCGGAAATTGGCGGAAAAAATCGCTCATTATGTTGATGTAAAACTTACCGATTGTACCGTAACTCGCTTTTCCGACGGTGAGGTTTTTGTCCAGATAAATGAAAATATTCGCGGTGCCGATTTATTCATCGTCCAACCTACCAACCCTCCGGCGGAAAACCTGATGGAATTACTGATGTTGATTGAAGCTTCGCGGCGGGCTTCGGCAATGAGGATAACCGCTGTCATTCCCTATTATGGATATGCACGAGCCGATAGAAAAGACCGTCCCCGGGTTTCTATTACCGCTAAGTTGGTGGCTAATTTGTTAACTACCGCCGGAGCGGATAGAATTATTACCATGGATTTACACGCCAGCCAAATTCAGGGTTTTTTTGATTTACCCCATGACCATTTATATTCTTCGGTGATATTTAATAACTATTTGTCCGAGATGAATCTTGATAATTTGACTATCGTATCGCCCGATGTGGGCTCTATTAAACTTGCTCGCGCCACGGCAAGTAAATTAAATGCCGATTTAGCCATTGTTGATAAAAGACGTCCCGAACCTAACGTATCAAAAGTTATGAACCTTATCGGTGATGTGGAAGGTCGTAATATAATTATCCGTGATGATATGATTGATACCGGTGGCTCTATTTGTTCTGCCGCCGAGTTTTTAAAAGAACGAGGGGCACTGGATATTTATGCCGCTTGTACCCACGGAGTCTTGTCAGGTAAGGCGTTAAAAAGAATAGAAGAATCGCCCATCAAAAAAATGATTATTTCAGATTCAATCGATCAGAGCCAACGGAATTTATCCGACAAGTTTGAGATATTAAGTTGTTCCGAATTGATTGGTGAAGCGATAAAAAGAATATTTGATGAGGAGTCGGTTTCCTCATTGTTTGAAGATCAACCTCAGTTTTTATAAAAGTAAAAAAAATTTATTGGAGGATATAATAAGAAAATGAAAGAAGTAATTTTAGCCGCTTCCCAGCGAACTTCCACCGGTAAAGGTGCCGCACGACAGAGTCGTATGGCGGGTAATATACCGGGTGTTGTCTACGGGCCTGAACTTGATCCGTTACCTTTGGAGTTAAATGAAAAAGATTTTAGGGTTGCCATAAAGCAAGCATCGGGTTTTAGTTCTATTATTGATCTTGATATTAATGGAAAGATAAATAAAGTTATCATCCGTGATATTCAACGTGATCCGGTGACCAACGAAGTTATTCATATCGATTTCCACGCCGTAAGTATGAACAAACCCATCAATCTTTCTATTCCCGTTAAGATTGTGGGGATTCCCATAGGTGTTAAGACAGAAGGTGGTATTCTGGAAACCACTATGCGGGAGTTGGAAATATCCTGCCTTCCCGCGGATATTCCCGATCAATTCGAGCTTGATGTCTCTGAGCTTGGCATCGGTGACTCTATCCATGTGGAGGATTTGGAAATTCCTAAAGTTAAAATACTTGCAGAACCGCAACGAACCGTGGTTGTGGTGGCGGCGCCTACGGTAATTAAAGAAGTTGAAACGACCGAAGAAGTTGCCGAAGCAGCCGAGGGTGAAGAAGTGGCTGAAGGTACTGCTGCTGAAGAGAAAAAAGAAGGTGAATCCGCTAAAGAAGAAAGCTCAAAAAGCGAAGAAAAGAAAAAATAACTCCCCCTTTCTTTTTTGTAAAACCGCCTTTTTTGAGGCGGTTTTTTTTTATGTCTTTTAATTTACAGAATCCAAAAATTACGTATATTTATATCAAACATTTGTAACTCAGAAAAGATGATTAGAGAATGAAAAAGAAAAAGGGCTTGAACAAATGGCAATCGTAATCAAAAATGGTGTTAAGGGAAAAATCTGCTCTTCGTGTCGCAGATGAAAGCCTCTATCTGATTTCTATAAGGATTCTTCGCACGGTCCGTTGCAAGGTGGAAAGCACTGTCGTTGTGAACGATGCTACAAGTTGGGTAGAAAGCGTCTCGGATATTGAGACGGTCATTATCTTATATTTATTGTTCTGTTAGGTTCTTTGCTTTTGGTTCGTATTCAAGCAAAATATAACCCCTTAGTAGGAACACGCCGTGGCGTGTTCCTACACTTTTTAATATCAATCACGCTTGAGATTCCGTCTCAACCAAGACTTATCGCAAGGTCAAAACCTGAAGAACCGGCAGTGGTGACATTTATGAGAAAATTACTCATTTTGGAAATCCGTCGGGGCGGACTTGATTTTAAGCTTGCTTTTAAGGGGAGGCTATCATATTTTTATTTCTTGAAAATTGTTATGTAATACTCAATACAGAGGTAGACATTCGAAAGAGGAAGTTATTTTGAGTGACTCGGATAGTGATATAAGTGGCTCAATAGAAAACGATTTATCTATAATTGATGAAGAAAAAGACATAGAACCGCAATGGAGGCATTTTACGGTTTGTGACATGAATGTTTCTCTCCCTTTTGTGAGGGTTTGACCTTCCGGTTTGCCTCCAGCCGTAACTTGCGCGGTCGTCTTTTGGAGGTGAACGATGAAAAACCCACTTCTCCTTCCTGAAATCAGGGAGTTCCTTAATAAAAACGATATCGAAGGCTTAAAGAGAGTCTGTGCCGAGGGGCATCCTGAAGTCATTGCCGATTTATTGTCGGCACTGGAGTTAGATGAAATATGGCGGGTGCTGAGTAAATTAGATTCCGATTTGCGAGCTGACATCTTCAGTCGTTTTGAAGAAGAACTACAGGTTAATATTGCCGACACTTTAACTATTGATGAACTGGCAGATTTGATTTCGGATATGCCTCCCGATGATCGCGCCGATTTTTTCAACCGTCTTCCCGAATCCAAGCGGGAGTTGATTCTACCCGCTATGGCTAAAGCGGAGCGGGAAGATATTCGCAAACTTTCTTCATATCCCGAAGGTAGTGCCGGGGCGGTGATGACTTCCGATTACGCCGTTCTTTCTCCCCAAATAACTGCCGAGGAAGCAATTAACAGATTGCGACGGGAAGCTCCCGATAAGGAAACCATTTATTCCGCTTATGTGGTCGATGAAAATAGGCGTTTACTTGGTTTTGTGTCTTTGAAGGATTTAATCTTGGCCAATCCGAAAACGAAGATTGAAGATATGATGCATCAGGATGTTATTTTTGCTCGTGTCACCGATGACCAAGAAACAGCGGCGCGTAAAATCCAAAAATACGACCTTATCGCTCTGCCGGTGGTTAATGACAATGATGCTCTGGTAGGTATCATTACCCACGATGATGCTATTGATATTATCACTCAGGAGAATACGGAAGATTTGGAAAAGTTTATGGCTATCGGCGGTAGTCACGAAGCGGGTGTTTATCTGAAAACACCGGCGTGGGTGCATTTCAAAAATCGCGCTTTCTGGATTGTAGGACTGGCGGCTTTGGGGCTTGTTTCGGGAGCTATTATCCACAGTTTTCAGGCTACTTTGATGAATTTGTTGATACTGGCGCTGTATATGCCGATGATGGCTGATACCGGCGGTAATACCGGCAGTCAATCGGCAACGGTAGTGGTACGTGCTCTGGCATTAAAAGAAATTACTCCCAAAGACGCTTTGCGGGTGTTATTTAAAGAATTAAAAATTTCGCTTCTTTTAGCGGCAATATTGGGGGTGCTTTCGTGGGGAAAAGTTATGTTTATTTCCAGTTCTTCGGAGGTGCCTGCGGGTTTGTCTTTAGGAATGGTAGGGTTTGCCATTGCCATAGCGTTGAGTGTGCAGGTTATTACCGCTACTCTTATCGGCGCTTTGTTGCCGCTGGGAGCGGCAAAGTTGAAGCTTGACCCGGCGGTAGTCGCCAGTCCGGCTCTGACAACGGTGGTGGATATAACGGGACTGTTGATTTATTTCTTCACCGCCAAATTGATGCTGGGAGTGTGAGGGGAAAAATGATGTTTCTTGACTTTAAAGGTTATTTATTATAGTATTGTGGTTATCAATTATCTTTTTACAGGGCTATTATTGTGGTTTTAGATATTATACTTCTAAAAGGCATTGATAATATAATTTCAAGTCTTGTCGGTCAAACATTTGCAAAGTGGTTAGATGATAAAGCTAAGAAGAAAACTTTTGAAAAAGCTTTACAGGAAGCATACGATAAACTTTTTGAAGAGGGATATGATTACGAAACAAAAGGAGCACTTGATACAAATTTCCTAATAGATGAAGAAGTTATAAAAGAACTTTGGGAAAAGTTCTTAAATCCCGCTAATGATGAAGATATTGATTACGAATTTTTAAACCAGAGACTTAAAAGTTACTATGATTTGGATAAATTAACACCCAAGCAAGAAGAATCGATAGAGTTTTTTGTCGATCAACTGATTGACGGCATTAAATCAAAGCCCGAATTGGACAGCTTGATTACCTCCAAAATCATCCGTCAGCATGATACCGTCTTAAGCCTAAGTAAGAAGCGTTCCCTAATACGAGAATATCTTAAAAATGAAGGAAAAATTATTCAGGAGGAACTTGATAAGACTCTTGAAGGGAATAAATATGTAGAGCCCCTTTTGGAAAAAAGGGAAGACGGTAAAAAAGATAGAGATGACAAACACGAACAAAGAGAAATGTTCTCTCCTATTGGTATTAATGATCTGTATGTTAATCGCAATGATAGAAAATTTGTTATAGTTGC
>JAADHM010000059.1 GCA_013151855.1 FCB group bacterium
TCATTCTTTCCGTTTTAAAATCCGTACCTAATGTTTTGTTGCATCTTTTGGGTCTAAATTTGATTTTCTGGGGATTTATCGCTTGAGGATAGCAATCAACGATTCCATTTAGTACTTCCCCGCCGCATATTTCACTAAAAAGATAGGCGGCACGATCAATGACGTAAGGAATACCATTGGGATCGGTGCCTTTTTCAAAACGACTTGAAGACTCCGTTACCAGCCCTAATTTTTTACGGCTCTTGCGAATCACCGCCGGATTAAAATAAGCAGCCTCCAATAAGATATTGGTGGTATTTTCCTTAACTTCCGAATTAAATCCACCCATAACTCCGGCAGCGGCTACTCCCTGCTTCCCATTGGTTATAAGCAGAATCTCTTCCGTTAGTTCATGCTCGATACCATCAAGAGTAACGAATTTTTCTTTATCCCTTGCCCGTCGGACAACGACTTCATCAGAGCCAAACAAATCAAGGTCAAAAGCATGTAAAGGATGACCGGTTTCCAACATTACCAGATTGGTTATATCCACAATATTTGAGATCGGACGAATACCGGCGGTAAGCAGTTTTTTCTTTATCCACCAAGGAGAAGGTGCCATTTTCACCTTTTTAATAATCCTTGCGGCATAACGGGGACAACCTACGGAATCATCAATGGAAACTTTAATGTAATCAGAAGCCTTTTCCGATGATTCTTTTAATTCAAACACTGGTTTTTTAACCTTTACTGATGCCAGCGCCGCCAAATCACGAGCAATACCGATAGCGGACATAGAATCAGCTCGATTAGGGGTCAATTCAAAGGTTAAAATATAATCATCGTAATCCAAATACTCTACCAAAGGAGTACCGATAGAGGCATCATTATCAAGCACCATTATTCCCGAATGGTCATCGGAAATACCGAGTTCTTTTTCCGAACATATCATAGCTCGTGATTCTACGCCACGAATTTTGACTTTTTTTATAACTATACCACCGGCAAGTTTGGCACCTTCAAGAGCAACAGGGACTTTTTGACCAACAGCAACATTGGGTGCTCCGCATACGACATCCATTATTTCCTTGCCTAAATTAACCGTAGCCAATTTGATTTGGGAAGCATTGGGAACGGGTTTCAAATCAACAACTTCACCGACAATTACCTTATCCAAATACTTCGAGGTCGGTTCAATATATTCACAAGCGGTACCACAGAGAGTAAGACGGTCAGCCATTTCCTCCGGAGACCAATCCAAACCGGTTAATTCTTTTAGCCATTGATATGAAATATCCATATTTTATCACTCAAACTGTTTTAAAAAACGCAAATCATTATTAAAGAAAAGACGGATGTCATTAATTTTATATTTTAACATCGCTGGCCGTTCCACTCCCATTCCAAAAGCATAGCCGGTGTATTTTTCCGAATCGATACCGACATTTTCCAAAACATTGGGGTCTATCATTCCACAACCGAGGATTTCCAACCATCCCGAATATTTACACACCTGACAACCTTTCCCCTTACACAGGAAACAAGAAATATCAACTTCGGCGGAAGGTTCCGTAAAAGGGAAAAAAGATGGCCTGAATTTGAGCTTCAAATCTTCACCGAAAAAAGCCTTACAAAAAGCAACCAAAGCACCTTTTAAATCAGCCATAGTGACCCCTTCATCAACTAGAAAACCATCAACCTGATAAAAAGCCACATGAGAGCGGGTGGAAATGGCTTCATTGCGAAAACATAAGCCGGGAGTTATTATCTTAATAGGAGGCTTTTGTTTTTCCAAAACCCTCGCTTGCACGGGTGTGGTATGGGTTCGTAAAAGTCTGCCGCCTTCGACAAATATGGTATCTTGCATATCGCGAGCAGGATGGTCGGGAGGAAAATTAAGAGCTTCAAAGTTATAATAATCCGTTTCCACATTCGGACCTTCGGCAATTTCGAAACCCATTCCATAGAATATTTGACAAATATCACCGATAACTTGATTGATAATATGAACAACACCAACACGAGGATTGGTTCCGGGTAAAGTAGGGTCAAAAAAAGTTTTTTCTCTTTTGGTGGAATATTTTTCTTTCGCCGTTTTAAAAAACTCTTCCAGTTGTTTTCTGGATTGATTGGCAAAAGCACCGGTTTGTTTTCTTTCTTCTACCGGTAGGTCCTTGAGCTTTTTTAAAATGGCCGTTAAAGACCCTTTTCGGCCTAAGTATTTTATTTGTAACTCGTTAAGAACATCAAGAGAAGCTGCTTTTTCAATATTCTCTTGAGCTTCCGATAGTAGATATTTGACATCATCCAGAAGTGACATATAAAGACACTCTGGATTAGTTATTAGTTGCCATTTTGACCAATTCCGAAAAAGTGGTCATATCACGAGCGGCAATATCCGCCAACATCTTACGGTCGAGATTAATTCCTGTCTTTTTAAGACCGGCAATAAAGGTTGAATAATTAGTACCATTCATTTTAGCCGCCGCAGAAATACGAATGATCCAAAGAGAACGGAACTCACGTTTTTTGTTCCTGCGGTCACGATAGGCATATTTCAAACCTTTATGAACCGTTTCCAAGGCAGTGCGGTATAATTTACTGCGGGCATTATAATTGCCCTTAGCTTTTTTTAATACTTTTTTATGTCGTTTATGAGCGGCAACATTATTTTTAGCACGTGGCATTTTAAACTTTCTCCTACGTTAAGCAATATCAACACAATCAATTGGGAATCATCAAATGTACTTTATATAAGTCACTTTTGCTGATAAGGGTTGATTTACGTAATTTTCTTTTCCGTTTAGGGCTTTTTTTAGTCAAAATATGTGATTTATAAGCCTTATTTCTTTTTATCTTTCCCGTACCGGTTTTTTTGAACCTTTTGGCGGCACCTCGATGAGTTTTCATTTTAGGCATTTTAAATATCCTTTAACAATTAGTTTTATTCAGTCTTAACAGTTTTTTTATCTTCTTTGTTATTGTCCTGAATTACTTTGGCAGCTTTCTCGTTTTTCATTTTTTTAATTATTTCCGGTAGAGGTCCCAATATCATACTCATATTTCTTCCCTCTTGTTTGGGAGGAGATTCAATTTGAGCAACATCTTTTAATTCTTCTACCACGCGGTCTAAAACTTTACGCCCATACTCCGTATGAGCCATTTCCCGACCACGGAACATAACAAAAACCTTAACCTTATTACCCAATGCTATAAATTCTCTAACATGCCTGGTTTTAAACAGGAAATCATGTTTATCGATTTTAGGCCGATAGCGCATCTCTTTGAGCTGTAAAGAAAGTTGTTTTTTCTTTGCTTTTTTATCTTTCTTAGTAAGCTCATATTTGAATTTACCATAATTAAGGATACGACAAACGGGAGGTCGACTGTTCGGCGCTACCTCCACTAAATCTAACCCATATTCACGAGCGCGCTCAAGAGCCTCTTCGGTTGGAATAATGCCCAGCTGTTCACCATCGGGTCCAATCAACCTTACCGGTGAAATTCTAATACGGTCATTAATCCTTAAATCTTTGCTGGCTATAGAATCCTCCTATATTTTTTCATTAAACTAATTTTCGTTAAGTCCCTTTAATCTAATCTCTTTTTGCAACAGTGATATAACTTCATCAAGTTTTTTCGTACCCAAATCACCATGGCTATGTTTACGGATTGAAACCGTTTTAGATTCAACTTCTCTGGCTCCAATAACTAACATATAAGGAATCTTAAAAATTTCCGCATTTCTTATTTTGGCACCAATTTTCTCTGAGCGATCATCTAAAACAGTTCGTATTTTATTTTCTTTCAATTTATCGACAATCTCTTTACCATATTCAATAAAATTATCGGTTACAGGTAAAACTTTTACCTGTACCGGAGCCAACCAAAGAGGGAAATTACCACTGTAATGTTCAATTAAAACTCCGAAAAACCGTTCGATAGAACCCAGTAAAGCTCGATGTATCATAAACGGACGCTTTTGTTGGCCATGGGAATCAATATAATACAAATCAAACCTTTCTGGCAAGGAAAAATCGAACTGAATTGTCGAACATTGCCAACTTCTTCCCAAAGCATCCTTAATTTTTATATCAATTTTAGGACCATAAAAAGCCCCGCCACCTTCATCGATATTATATTCCAACCCGATTTTCTCCAGAGCATGACGCAAACCATCTTCGGCTCGCCGCCAATTATTTTCCGCCCCGATAGCTTTTTCGGGCATGGTAGACAAATAAATTTCATAGTTGGTGAAACCAAAAGATTTCAAGATATGAAGACAAAACTCCAAAATCCAAACCAGTTCATCTTCCATCTTTTCTTGAACAACGAAATGATGAGCATCGTCTTGAGTAAAACCTCTCACCCGCATCAATCCATGGAGAACACCGGCGCGCTCATAACGATAAACAGTACCCAATTCCGCCCAACGCAAAGGAAGGTCACGATATGACCATAAGCGAGATTTATACATGACAATATGAAAAGGACAATTCATGGGTTTTAGCTGATAAAGATTATTTTCAACTTCAATAGGACCAAACATATCATCACTATAAAAATCCGTATGGCCGCTTTGTTCCCAAAGTTTACGATTGGCAATATGAGGGGAATATACCAAATCATAACCGAATTTAAGATGTTCCTCGCGCCAGAAATTTTCGATTTCGTTACGCACTCGAGCACCCCTCGGCAACCAAAGAATTAAACCGGCGCCGACACTTTCCGAAATAGTAAACAGTTCCAATTGTTTACCCAAAACCCTATGGTCTCTTTTTTTGGCTTCTTCCAGACGATGGAGGTAATCATCAAGCAAAGATTTTTTAGGATATGACACTCCGTAAATTCTCTGAAGCATAGTCCTCTTTTCATCACCACGCCAATAAGCTCCCGAAGTCGCTATCAACTTAAAGGCTTTTATCATACCCGTTCGGGGGATATGAGGACCGCGACATAAATCTTCAAATCGTGACTGATGATACAAAGTTACTTCTTCATCCGGTATTTCTTCAAGAATCTCAACCTTGTAAATAGCACCCGTTTCTTGAAAATGTTTGATAACTTCTTGGCGGCTTTTAACTTCACGTTGGAAAGGAGCGTTCTCGGCAATAATCTCTTGCATCTTCTTCTCTATCTTAATCAAATCTTCGGGAGAGAACGGTTTTTCCACTTCGAAATCGTAATACCAACCCTCCTCAATGGAGGGGCCAATAGCCAACTTAGCGTTCGGGAACAATTCCAATACCGCTTGCGCCATAATATGAGAACTGGAATGCCAGAAAATTTTACGGCCTTCGGGATGTTCAAAAGTTAGAATTTCAATAGAAGTATCTTCGGGAAGAGGCGTATTCAAATCCATAACAGTATTGTTTACTTTGACGGCAATAGCCTCTTTCGCCAACCGTGAAGAAATTGATTGAGCAATTTCCAAACCGGTGGTACCTTGTTCAAACTTCCGCACAGAACCATCGGGAAATTTTATGTCAACTTGTGTCATTATCAAAACTACCAAATAATTAAAAGGGGATTACAGTTATATTAGTAAACCCACCCATTTTTCTAATAAATATGGTGGGCGATACTGGAATTGAACCAGTGACCCCTTGCATGTCAAGCAAGTACTCTAACCATCTGAGCTAATCGCCCACAACTCATTGTTCTGCCGGTATCTCTCCGATTCCGGCGAGCGCTAAGTATATACGTGGTTATCGAATCTGTCAACAGAAAACTTAGCTCTCTTGTCCCGAAAAGTTGTTGCCATCAAACAGGTTATAG
>JAADHM010000214.1 GCA_013151855.1 FCB group bacterium
CGAGTGTCATTCCTGCGCAAGCAGGAATCTAAAGACAGCTTCCCGTTTTCACGGGAATGACAAATGAGATTTCATTTCAATCAAGACTTCTCACAATGTGAAAGGTCTATTGTAATATTGAAGTATGGAGATCGAAGGCATCTGCTAACTATAAGCCTTTTAAATACTTCACTCACTTGACAAAAAGTAAATAAGGTATATATTATCACTTATAATAGGTAAAACGCATGAAAGGGTAAACATCATGAAAAAATTGCTAACGGCTTTTGTCGGTCACAGTTTGGGCTTGGCGATTATCGGTTTGGTGTTAATCGTTGCCAACGCCCCTGCACAGGATTCATTATTTGGTTCAACGGTTAATAACACGGTGTCACAGAGTCACCGCACGGGTTTGTCTGCTGATCATAACGGAACTAAAGGTAGAAATATCAGCGACTTTATAACTCCCGATGGTCGCTTTGACCTCAGGGCAGTACGACGCTCCGGCTATCAGGGAGCATTGGATATGAAGGGGTACCGGACTGTTTTTGATTCTATTTCGGGTCAACCTATTTTTCGACCCGCCGGTCCCGCTGACACTGATGATGTTTACTGGGACAACAGCATCTCCCCTTCGGTTAATGGTGTAAGTGGTGTGGTTTATGCCACAACGGTTTACAATGGTCTGCTTATTATTGGGGGGTACTTTACCGCCGCTGGTGGTGTGGCAGCCAATAATATTGCCGCTTGGGACGGGTCATCATGGTCGCCACTGGGCTCGGGGATGAGTGGTAGTGATGGTTTTGGTCCTTCTGTCTTTGCTCTCACGGTCTATAATAACAAGTTGATTGCGGGGGGAAAATTTACCGCCGCAGGTGGTGTGGCAGCCAATAAAATTGCCGCATGGAATGGGTCATCATGGTCGCCACTGGGCTCGGGGATGAGTGGTTATTATCCATATAGTGATGCTTATGTCCAATCTCTCACGGTCTATAATAACAAGTTGATTGCGGGGGGAGAATTTACCACAGCAGGTGGTGTGGCGGCTAATAACATTGCCGCTTGGGACGGGTCATCTTGGTCGCCGCTGGGTTCGGGGATGAGTGGTATTGATCCTAATACATATGTCCAGACTCTCACGGTCTATAATAACAAGTTGATTGCGGGGGGGCGGTTTACCGCAGCAGGTGGTGTGGCGGCTAATAACATTGCCGCATGGAATGGGTCATCCTGGTCGCCGCTGGGCTCGGGGACGAATGGTGATGTCTATGCTCTCACGGTCTATAACAACCAGTTGATTGCGGGGGGAGGCTTTACCACAGCCGGTGGTATGGGGGCTAATCACATTGCCGCTTGGGATGGGTCGTCCTGGTCGTTGCTGGGCTCGGGGACGGGTCTAGTCCAAGCTCTCACGGTTTACGACAACAATTTAATTGTGGAGGGAGTTCTTACCACAGCCGGCGGGGTGGCGGCTAATAACATTGCCGCTTGGAACGGGTCGTCCTGGGGTCGCCGCTGGGCTCGGGGACGAATAGTGTTGTCCATGCTCTCAATATCTATAACAACCGGCTGATTGCCGGGGGGAGGTTTATCACAGTTGGTGGGGTGGCGGCTAACAACATTGCCGCTTGGGATGGGACGTCCTGGTCGCCGCTGGGTTCGGGGATGAGTGGTATTGATCCATATGTCCAAGCTCTTACGGTCTATAATAACAAGTTGATTGCAGTGGGGTACTTTACCAAAGCCGGTGGTGTGGCGACTAATGGGATTGCCGCCTGGGATGGGACGTCTTGGTCGCTGCTGGGCTCGGGGACGAATGGTTATGTCCATGCTCTCAATATCTATAACAACCGGTTGATTGCCGGGGGGTTCTTTACCACAGCCGGTGGTGTGGCGGCTAATAACATTGCCGCTTGGGATGGGACGTCCTGGTCGCCGCTGGGCTTGGGGATGAGTGGTAGTGGTGTCTATGCTCTCACGGTCTATAACAACCGGCTGATTGCGGGGGGGGGCTTTGATGTTGTCGGTGGAAAAGTTTCGGCATATTTGGCAGAATGGACCAAAAGTTACTGTTGTGTAGGTATCCGAGGCAATGTTGATGGTGATGTAGATGATAAAGTTAATATCAGTGATGTTATCTTTTTGGCTAATTATGCTTTTTCAGGTGGTGCTGTTCCTCCTTGCTTTGAAGAAGATGACGTAAATGGTAATGGTTCAGTTAATGTTAGTGACGTAATTTATCTGGCTAATTATGCTTTTAGTGGTGGTCCGGCACCGGTGACCTGCCCGTAAATCTTATCTGTAAGTAAAGTTCTGTCGGGTCTTGCTCCGAAGAGGTTTGACCCGACAGATTAGTCATAATTTTAACATAAAAAGCAGGGCTTGGTTTGGTAAAAACCTCAAATCAAGACCTGCTTTTTTTTAAGCTACTATTTTGTCTTTGTGTCTCTTAAGAAGCGGGCTGATTCTTCCGGCGCAATGGTATTGATATAAATACCGGAGCCGATTTCAAAACCGGCGGGAATGGTGATTTTGGGAATGATAACCATATACCAATGCAAATAACGGGTGTCTTCGTCTCCAATGGGAGCGGAACGGATAATGTAATTGTAATTGGGGTTGTTCAACCCATAATATAATTTCCCCAGAACTTCCCGTAACACCCATGCCAGCTCCATAATTTCTTCATCGTCGATAGCAACAAAACTGGGCATATGTTTTTTGGAGTATATTCTGGTTTCAAAAGGGGAGCGAGCAGCAAAAGGACAAAGAGCTACGAAATTATCGGAATTGGTAATAATGCGTTCCTCCTGACGGATTTCTTCGTCAATCATATCACAAAAGACACAAGTTCCCAATTTGTCATAATGAAGCACCGCTTTTTCCATCGGATAACGAACATGGGGCGGGACAATAGGAGTGGCGATAATTTGTGAATGGGGATGTCCCAGCGAAGTCCCCGCCCGTTTACCATGATTGCGAAAAATAGTAACTAAATTAATTTTATCGTTTTTACTGATTTCTTTTTGCCGCTCCCGATAAGCTCTTAAGACATTTCCCACTTCGTCGAGTTCCATCAGTGCTAAGGTAAGATTATGATCCGGATGCTCAATGATGACTTCGGCAATACCAAATCCTTTGGCCGCTAAAAAAGACCCCACCCAAGTTCGGGTAGTGGCAAGGTTTGGTTGTAAAGCGGCATACTTGTTAGGCACCACCCGTACCTGCCAGTCACCCTTGGAGGGAATTACCAGAGTTGGTTTGTCGGTTTGATCTTCATTACCGGGGCAGAAGGGACATTTCTTTTTGTCTGTTTGGGTTGATTCTTTTTTATCTTCGGTATTGATAAAATCGGAGGGTCTTTTCCCGCGCTCGGGGGCTAATATCACCCATTCTTTGGTAGCTTTGTTTTGTCGAAATTCAGGCATGGTCACTCCTGATAAATAACATTAGATTCTTTTTATTAATGGTAAAAAATATCTTATAGAGTTGTAAAGGAATAATTTATTCCGCCGGCAGGTAATCGGGGTTACTTTCTTTTATCATTTCCAGGTAGCTAACTCCCCGAGTGCCAAAATACGCTTCCGGTTGGGAATATAGTTTGTCTTTTAAGGCTCTTTTTACCGAAATGAATTGGTAGCCCATATTTTCGATAGTAGTCAACAATTCATCAAGTGCGACGGCATTAAGGCGGTTAGCTCGTAGTTGCAAAATTTGTCGGCAGGGTCGTTTTAAAATCTGCATCGATAAATTTTCACTGTTTTGGATTTCATCGACCACGTGGTTAATATATTCATTCAATAAACTGTAATATTTATTGGTATCGGGGATTTTTCCCATTTTTTCTAATGATAAATTGTAAAGATAATCCTCGATAATAATGGTAGCCGGTACGGTAATATAGTGATGAGCATTTAAGTAGAGCTTGATTTGTTTTTTGCTTTCAACGGTGTTGCCATAGTGAAGGTAGGGATAGCGAAAATATCGTTTTTTTTGTCCGAAACCGGACAGCATAGGTTCCAAAGCGTCATGGCCGGCTTTGATATCACTGATAAACTGTTCGATACCCAGTTCGTTTAAGTCCTGATTGGAGTAGGTCATATTACCAAGGATATTTCCATCGTTCAGCCATTCGCCTAAAATGTCATAACTGTCACCGATTTGGTCGCCGACGACAAACCCGATAGTTTTAACCTTATGTTTTTTTAAAGCGTCCAAAATAAGATAAGTTATTGCTTGCCTATCAACCTCGCCAAACGATTTTGCCACCGGCAGTTCGTTGAAAGTAATACACATTTCCTTGAGCTTCTTTTTAGCAGTCGGTTTTGTTTTGCTCTTGTTATCTTTGGAAAATGCAGTCGTAGTTGTTACAGCCAAAAATAATAAACTTAAAGAAACAAGGAGGCAGGTTACTTTACCTAATTTGCCAGCCACTTTCGCTTTACTTTCTAATTTCATAGAACATCATAAAATTGGTCGGTACCGTAGAACCAAAAGGAGCTCCGCCGGTGATGATAATCTTGTCTTTGTTAAAAGCCAGGCGATATTTACGACAAACCGTTTTTACAATGGAAAGCATGTCTTCAAAGGAACGTGGTTGTTTGATAAGTACCGGATAAACGGAGCGGAAAAGTGATAGTTTGTTCATTACTCGTTGATGAGGCGTCAAAGCAATCACCGGTTGCGGAGGGAAAAGATTGGAAATCAAAGCGGCGGTGAATCCGGAAGTAGTAAAGGCGAAGATGATTTTTGTGGGACATTGCTCGGTGGAATTGCTGACAGATTTGGCGATAGCATGGGTAATCTCGGAACGAATTAAATGTTCCTCAATATGCACCGGAATGTGATGACTGACTTCTTCCGTGGCTTGGATAACGCGGCTCATAGCTTTCACGGCTTCCAGCGGATATTGGCCGGTGGCGGTTTCTGCGGATAACATAACGGCATCGACAAAGTCGAAAACTGCCGAAGCGACGTCGTTAATTTCTGCCCGGGTGGCGCGGGGTGAAAAGCGCATCGATTCTAACATTTGAGTAGCGACAATTACCGGTTTATGATGACAATTAGCCAATTTGATAATTCTTTTTTGCAATTGGGGCAGTTCTTCAAAGGGAAGTTCCACCCCCAAATCACCGCGGGCAACCATAACGCCATCGGCTAATAACATGATGTTTTCTAAATTTTCGATAGCTTCTTTTTTCTCTAATTTGGCAATGATGGCTTGGTCTCCACCGTAACTTTTGATAATCTTTTGCGCTTCAATGATGTCATCGCCGGAACGAACAAAAGAAAGAGCAATATAATCGGCTTTAACCCTTACCGCCGTTTTAATATCTTCTTTATCTTTCTCGGTAATAGTGGGGATTTTTATGTTGCTATCAGGGAGATTGATACCTTTACTGGGAAGGATAGTGCCGTTGTTCAAGGCTTTGAGCACAATTTTTTGTTTTCCGACAGTTATTGCTTTAAATATGAGATTCCCGTCATCGATATAAACTTTCTCGCCTTTTCTTATTGATTTGATAATTCCCGGATGATTTACCGTGACAGTTTTTTCCCCGATTTCGGTAAGATGATTGGTTAAGGTTAATTTTTCTCCCGATTTTATGGGAATTTTACCTTCAAAACGTCCGACTCTTAGTTTGGGTCCTGATATGTCTAACAAAAGCCCTATCGGAAAACGGGATTGTGATTTTGCTTTGGTTATTATGTCTGATGCTTTTACGAAGTCATTGGTTTTACCATGAGAACAGTTGATTCGAAAAAGATTCACTCCCGCATCAATGAGCAACTTTAATTTTGATGGAGATGCGATAGCAGGTCCATAAGTAGCTATGATCTTAGTTCTTTTCATAAACAATGTGTAAATTATAAGCCAATTAAAATCAACAAAAAATGTAGTTAAAATTATAACAAAATAAACAACTAAAGCCTTCTGTCTTTTTTCCGATAATTTGAAACGTGTATCAAAATGAAACAAAGGTGATTTATGTTAGTAAAAAACAGGCAAAGACGAAGGGGAGCTACGAAAATAATCTCCCGTATCGCCAACAATTATCAATCAATTAATATAGCTGACGAATTATTGCTGACACCGATTACATCGATGCTTTTGAAATTGCGTCTCAATGGATGGTTATCTGCTTGCGAGAAAGAATTATTGGACAGCCTCTCACCAATCAACGCTTTGGTTTTTTTGATTAAAAACAAAACTTATCTTCATCCGCAAAACACCGAACTTTTTGACTATGAAATAATTGAAATGGCTGGAAATCAGGAGGGAGAAGCTATCTTCACTCATCGTTATCAATCTGAAACGAATAGTGACCACCATCAAGAATATAAAATCTTCACCTCCGTAATTAATCCCGATGAAAAAGAAAGACTTATCTTAGGTGTTTTTGGTTCGGAGCATTGTTTGAATAGTCTTAACGAAGAAGCTCGCTTTATGAAATTGGTTAATATCTTTAGAAAAGCCTATCGTCAAGTAGTCGAAAATGCGGATAAAGTAGCACAACATCTTCAAGATTCTCATCCCGTTTTTATTGTCAACCGCGTATCGGGGCGTCTTTTGGCCATTAACTCCGGCATTGAACATCTTTTGGGGGTTTCACCTCAGGAGTTTATGGAATGGGAATTCAGCCGGGTTCAGAAATTGATTTTTAATGAATGGTCAAGTCATAAAATCAAAATGAAAAATTTCAGTATTATGGGGTTGGAACTTTGTGAGGTAACCTTATCGGCAACTCCATCGGAAAACAAACCAAATTATTACCGTCACTTTATAGATGAAGCTTTAAATAATTTATCTAAAATAAAATCGGCGGCTATCCAATTGGGCAGTATCAACGAACTTTCTTTAACGGAGGTTAAAAAAAGCTTGTCGGATATTATCTTAAATGAAACCGATAAAACAAACAACCTGTTAAATAATCTGAAAATTCTTTTCGGTTTTAAAGAAAATAACTATAAGAGAGTAAATCTCACTCAACTTTTGGAACAAACTCTTGAGCGGCTTAAATCATATTATACCTCGAGAAACAATATAACAATAAACGCTAAACTCTTTAATGCGTCCCTACGCATCCAAGAAAAAGTCGTGCAAGTTTTG
>JAADHM010000116.1 GCA_013151855.1 FCB group bacterium
TTTATTTGCTCGATGATATTCCCAATTTATCTTTTTTTAAATTCAATAAGCCAACTTTCAAAACCAGTCTTGAAAAGGAACAGCAAGCATCTTTTTTTGAATCTATTGTTAACAAAAGAAACCGGAAAGGAAATTTTTATGGCAATATCAAATATAAATTTTATCAACGACTAAAAGAAAACAGTATTTCCAAATACCGCAGTTCGTTTAAACTATATTATAGTCAAAATTTTGTTACTGACTTTAAGCTACAACGGGATTTCAACGGAAAAGAGCGAGTCATCTATCGAAAATTTTCATACCAAAATAACAAAGGAAGAATTAAAGAGATAACCGCGGGAAATTTTTATCAGCGGCTGGGCTTGGGAACCATTTTTGGGTATCGAGGTAAGCTGTTTGATTTTTCTTCCCAATTGGATGGCGAGT
Source organism: FCB group bacterium (assembly GCA_013151855.1). Classification (GTDB taxonomy): domain Bacteria; phylum Zixibacteria; class MSB-5A5; order GN15; family FEB-12; genus JAADHM01. The sequence continues at coordinate 427 of JAADHM010000116.1, forward strand.
CCTTTTTATTTCCTGACTATGGCGGTTACAACGGTTTATATATCAACTGGCAACAAAACAGATTTAATATCAAAAATATAGGCTCCATCAATCGTGACTCATCTTTTCAATTAACTTCATGGGGGACAATGATTACTTATAGGCACAAGAAGTATACTCCCGGAATCATTTTGGGCATAAATAACCTTAAGAATCGCAACAGTAATAAAGATATAACTACGTATCGAATCGGGTTTTATTCGGCTTACCGATATCATAATGGATATAACAGCTTTGAAATCAGCGCCCGAAGTGAAAAGCAAAATCATTTTGCCGCCATGGTCACCGAAGGACAACATCAATTTCAAAAAGCGGCTATAAATTATGCCGGTTGGATATATGATGATAATTTTTATGACTTAACCGGAGGAAGTAAAACGGGTAATATCTATCATAAAAATTATCTCCGAGAAATTGAATTTGATTATTCTGACAAACGCTCCGGACAGAAAGGTTTTTTGTTTCGTACCATGGTAATATTATTCAACGATATATCACTGGCAAATTCTTTAATTTATGCCACTCTTAACGCTGACACCAGTGAGGTGCAATGGTTAACCGAGTTTGCCAAAAAGGTTAACGGTAATTTTTTAATCAGTCTCGACTATCTTGAAAAAAGACACAAGCGCAATAAACTCAATTATGACAACACCGCGTTAAAAAGACAAACGCGTATAGAAACGAAGTATCAATCCCCAAAGCTTTATTTAAGAAATTATGTCAGTTATAAGATGAAAACCGATAAGGACAATTATTTTTCCCTCTTCACTAATCTAAAATATAGTTATCAAATCGGTAGTCAATTGGAGATATGGTTGAATCTGGCTGAAATTGACACCAGAACAAAAAGCTTGAATTATTTATATAGTTTTGTAAAAAATAATTTTTATTTGTTGAATAATATAAAAATATCCGTAAAATTCACTTATAACTATAATCGCAAAACCAAAGAAAAACATCAAACGGAAGTTTCGTTTGATTTAAACTATTTAATATGAATAAAAAGATAACATTTTTGTTTCTGATAATAGCGGCTGTGATGTTTCCCTCTCGAGGACATGCTGAGTTGATAGTGAATGAGGTTTTGGCTAATGAACCCGGGAGTAACACTTCGCTGGAATGGATTGAGCTTTACAATAATTCATCAACCGCCATTTCTTTTGGCGGTTATCAACTAAAGATAGGCTCTGCCACCATTAATCTGCCGGACAGTATAACTCTTGCCAGTAACGAATATTTTATTGTTTGCCGTCGTCTCTTTGCCAACACATCATCCCCCGGCTTTGAATCCTTCTGGGGCGACAGCTCCGGAGTTTGGGGAGACACGCCCGAAGAAGCCATTATACAAACCCCCTTGGAAGCCACCTTCTCCCTTTATAACAACAACGGCTCGGTGCTTTTACTGTATAACGACAGTGAAGTTTCATCCTTGGCTTGGACCGAAACAGGTTTAGACGGTTATTCTTGGGAGCGGGTTTTTCCCTCTTTACAGGTTATCGGGCAATCAATCGCCCCCGATGGTTCCACCCCCGGGATGGTTAACTCGTTAACGCCGGTATCGAAAGATTTATCTCTCGACAGTGTGCAAGTTGAACCTTCGGAGGGAAACACTTTTTTAACTTTTTATATCAAAAATAGCGGCACAACTCCCTTGTCCAACGCTCAGTTAACATTAAAAGAAATCGATACCAGTACCTTCCCTGCTACGGAAACTGTTCTCGACCGCTTTACGGTTCCTTCGTTAGCTTCCGAACAAACCCAAAAAATCACCAAACAATATTCTTTTAATGGTATCTATATTAATATGGAAGCTTCTTTGACGGACGATGATCGTCTTAGCAACAACACTCTGGATTTTGTCGCTACCGGCTCATCTTATCCCCCTCTTATTCTCAGTGAGTTAATGGCTAATCCGCAAAACGGTCTCAATACCGAATGGCTGGAGATAAAAAATCGCTCCGAAGACCCCATTGATTTGTCTCGCTGGCGTTTCGGTGACGCCAGAAATTTGTATTCCATATCCTCTTCCTCGTATTTGATAGAACCCGGAGAATATTTGATATTAGCTCAATCAACGGTTGAGTTTGTAACTTTTTACACCGGTTTCAATCACCGTTATCTACAGCCCGACCACTGGCCAACATTCAACAATGACAGCGACATGGTCAGATTGGTAGATACTTATAACATCGAAGCCGACCGCTTTGTATACAATACTACTTTCGATGGCAACTATACTTGGAGCCGCGGTGAAAAAGCGGGAGAACAAAATCGGTGGGGACGTTCCGAAAATGAATGGGGATCGCCGGGAGGTGCCAATCTGGTAGTTTTCCAACAGGAGGGTTCATCCTTAACAGTTCAAATTAATCCCAATCATATCTCTCCCGACGACGATGGCTTTGAAGATTTTACGGACATCACTATCTCGGCCCCGCCGGCCAATGATTATACCGTCAAAGTTTATGATAAAATGGGAAGAGTGGTAAAAACTTTTTATGACAAAGAGGCTTTCATCCCCGCTCATTTTCAATGGGATGGGCGCTCTGACGCGGGAAGACGTTTACCCATCGGCATTTACATTTTATATGTCGAAGCCGGCGGAGTGAAAGCAATCAAACAACCAATCGTTATTGCCAGGTAAAAGATGAAATCTAAAAAATACATTTTTTTAATACTAAGTATCCTTTTAAGCGGTCATATTTATGCTTTTGATTTTATCACCGCCGACGGCCTGGGTTTGGGGCAAACCGTTATTTTATCCCATTCGTCCGCTTCGGTGTTGTTGACCGTTCCCTCCGGTGGTATTGAAGATAGTATCGTTAAAATCGAGATGGGCATCAACAGAAAATTTGAAATAAAAGATTTGGACCAAGGCTATATCGCCGCCGCTTATCGAAGCAATCTTTTTATTTTCACCCTTGGTTTTACCCAGTTTGGTTATCGTGATTTTTACGCCGAAAGAACAGCCAAATTCGGTGTTGCCTATCTCTATGATTCTTTGTCCGTGGGTGCCACTTATTCCTATATGTTCGTTGATTTCGGAGGACATTATGACCGCCTTACCAGTGGTGCTTTGGGATTGGGAGCTTCTTATCATCACCAAAAATTCTATGGTGCCTTGACAATGGAAAATCTCAATTCTCCTCGCTTAGATGATAACAGCGAAAAGATTGAACCCAAGTTTACCGCTTACACGGAAATCAAAGGAGTGGGGTCATATTCGATTACCGCCCGCATGACCATCCAAAATCGGGAAAACCCGCAATACGGAATAGGCCAGAAAATTTATATTTCATCAATTAGTGCTTTATTTTGGGGTTTATCATCAAAGCCGACAACTTACGGGGGAGGCATTGAACTGAAATATAAAAAGAGCTTGTTTACTTATGCAACGTCCTACCACCCTGTTTTAGGGTTCTCCCATACCTTTTCCCTCGCTTACGCTTTTAACCCCTACAGATAAATGGAAACGAGGTGCTGAAAATAAAACTCCTTACCAGAGAAGATATCGAACAACGAGAAAAAACGAATTTAGCTCCCTACGCCGCGCTATCTTCCCAATCACGCGGAAGAGCCTATCCGCAGTCACAACATCCTTTACGCACTTGTTTTCAACGCGATCGCGACCGTATTATCCACTCCACCGCTTTTCGTCGGATGGAATACAAAACACAGGTCTTTATCCCCCATGAGCGCGACCACTACCGCACCCGTTTGACCCATACTATCGAAGTAGCCCAAATCAGCCGCACTCTTGCCCGAAATCTGCGCCTTAATGAAGACTTGGCGGAAGCCATTGCTTTGGTTCACGATGTCGGTCACACCCCTTTTGGTCACTCCGGCGAGGATGTTCTCGATGAACTTTTGAAAAATCAAGGAGGGTTTAATCATAATCGTCAATCTCTGCGTATCGTTGACTTTCTGGAACAACATTATAAAGACCACCCCGGTCTTAACCTCACTTATGAAGTCCGCGAAGGAATCGTCAAACACGAAACCAAAGATCAAATAATTCTGCCCCAATTCCACCCCGAAGAACAACCGACGCTGGAAGCATCACTGGTCGATATCGCCGATGAAATCACTTACAATGCCCACGATATTGACGATGGTCTGTCTTCGGGTATTATCACTTTTGACGATATGATAGATGGTGCCCTTTTTGATGAATTACCAACGGTTGAAAGAGAAACCTTTACCAATCTTTTGAAGCAAAATAATCGCTATGCCTTGGTAAGAAAACTTTTAGACCTTATGGTCACCGATGTGTTGACGGAAACCACAGAGCATATATCCGCTTATGGCATAAGCAATCTCAAACAAGTCAGAAAATCAGCTCACAAGATTTGTGCTTACTCTCAGTCGACCCAAAAGACAGCCAAGAGAATTAAGGATTTTCTCAATACAAGATTATACAAACATCCCAAAATGATTACTATGGCGGAATGGGCAAAAGAGATTATCGAAACTATTTATTTCTGCCTTGAAAAGAATCCCCAGCTTTTACCGCCGCGCTTTCAAGATATGCTTCTTACCGAAGATAAAGAAATTGTTATTGCCGATTATATTGCCGGTATGACCGACCGCTACGCCATCAAAATATATGAAGAATTGCAATAATACTACGTTTGCATTTTTTTTAAATCAGTATAATTAATTTATATGGGCGTCAGGGAACATCTGCCCCATTGACCTAATTAATTCCACCGCAAGCGGATGAGGGTACTTCTGTGGTCGACAGACACCCTCGCCTGCCACATTTTCCTTACAATGTTACGATAGGTTAATATTCAAGCAAAATCCAACTATTTGTAGGAACACGCCGTGGCGTGTTCCTACGCTTCGCTAAAAGAGTCAGGTTACGCCCCTTCAGGGCAAGACCCGACTTAACTTTCAAACGAAATTTTTCCCGTAAAACCAATAATGAAGTCATCTCGGTAAAAACAAAAAACGAAGTTATTCCATGGTCGGCAGACGAGGGCGTCTGCCGGTCACAGGAATACCGACCCCTGTCATTCCCATAAAAACACCACCTCCGTCATTACCGTGAAAACGGTAATCTCTCTTCAGATTCCTGCTTACGCAGGAATGACTGTTTTTTAGGTGGGATTCTTGTCAGCAACCCACAAAAATATGAATTTTT
>JAADHM010000077.1 GCA_013151855.1 FCB group bacterium
ACAATCCCCATATCCACCATCGTCCCAATGGCAATGACAATCCCCGAAAGAGCAACGATATTAGCATCGACTTTAAACAGTTTCATTCCGATAAACGCCATTAGAATAGCTATGGGCAAAAGACCCGATATTAAAAGAGAGCTGCGGAAATGCATTACAATAAGAATAACGACGATGATGGTCACCAGGATTTCATCGATTAAGGCGGTGTTGAGCGTTCCCAGAGTTTCGTAAATTAATCCGGTGCGGTCATAGAAAGGAACTATGGTAACCTGTGAAACGGTGCCATCGGATAAGGTCTTTTTAGGTAGTCCGGGAGCAATCTCAGCGATTTTCTTTTTTACGTTTTTAATGGTCGCCAGAGGGTTTTCTCCATAACGTACCACTACCACTCCGCCGACGGTTTCCGCACCGCCTTTATCCAGAGCGCCTCGTCTTAAAGTCGGACCCAACTTTACCGTGGCTACGTCTTTTATTCTGATGGGGATATTATTTTTTTCTTTAACGACCGTGTTTTCGATATCGGAAATTTTTTTTATAAATCCCAAGCCGCGAATCATATATTCAACTTTATTGATTTCAATGGTTCTCGCTCCCACATCGACATTGGAATTTTTAACGGCGGAAAAAACATCCGATAATTTGACTCCGTAAGCACGCATGGCATCCGGATTGACATCAATTTGGTATTCCTGAACAAACCCACCCACCGAAGCAACTTCCGAAACGCCATCGGCGGACTGCAAAGCATAACGCACCGTCCAGTCCTGAATAGAGCGCAATTCGTTGAGATCCCAACCACCCGTAGGATTGCCGTTTTTATCACGACCTTCAAGAGTGTACCAGAATACCTGTCCCAAAGAGGTAGCGTCCGGTCCCAGAGTCGGTTTTACGCCGGTTGGCAATGTTCCCGTTGGCAGAGAGTTTAATTTTTCCAAAATACGCGAACGAGACCAATAGAAATCAATCTTTTCCTTGAAAATAACGTAGATAGTAGAAAACCCAAAGAAAGAATAACTCCTGATTGTCTTTACCCCGGGAATGCCCAGAAGGGATACGGTCAAAGGATAAGTTATCTGATCTTCGACATCCTGTGGTGAGCGTCCCACCCATTTGGTAAAAACAATCTGCTGATTTTCACCGATATCGGGGATAGCGTCGACGGCTACCGGATTACGAGGTAAGAAAGAAATGTTCCAATCAAATGGTGCTACCATAACACCCCAGATGATTATCATCAGCAATATGATAGTTACTACTAGTTTATTCTCAAGGCAGTATCTGATAATACGGTCAAGAAGTGATTGACGGGAGAATTTGAGGTCTTGTTGTTCTTTCATCGCTTATTCTCCCTCGTTCTTAAAAGGAGCCAAGGTGTCTTTTATCGAGCCGCAACGTAACATTGCTTTTCCATAAAAAGGATTGTAAACGGTATCAACCTCTTGTAGCCAATAAGTGCCCTTTTTATTGTTAACCATGGGGCAAAACGTTAAATAAAAATTTTGCGAGCCAATATGGTTGAAGGTATCGTGTAAGGTAATGATACTCTTGGCGAGCTTTAAAAATACCTGTCGCGCCGCTTCCAAATCTTTGGCGTTAGCTCCCTTGGTCGCTTGGTTTTTTATGTCATCGGATATGGACATCCATTTTTGGTGAAAATCACCAAAAAGGCTCATATCAATATCACCAATATTCTTTTTTAAAGCATCATACTCTTGTTTTGCCTTTGGAAGGTTATCATCGGCTAAGGCGGCATGTACTTGGAAGTAGGTATCGTAGAGCGATGTTAAAGCCTGGCGAGCTTTGGGATTTAAAGCTTTCAAAGATTCTTTTTTATCTGAGTTAACAGGAGTGGTTTTGATCAGAGCAGATGTTTTGTCGGTCGGTTCTTGCTGAAGACTGCCGGTGGCGCCACCACCTTCGGGAAGCATCATACTGGGCTTGGCTTGAATCTGAAGTTCCGCATCAATCTTAAATGCTCCGTTAGTGACCACATTTTCACCTTTATAAAGACCGGATTTTACAATATAATAATTGCCGGCACGAGGGCCTAAAACAATCACGCGTCCTTCAAACAAAGGTCCTTCTTCATTGGGAATTTCTATATAGACAACCGCTCGTTTACCGGTTAAAAGAGGTGCGGTGGCGGGAATTAATAGAGGCGCTTGAGATTGGGATAACTTATCGGAATTAAGGTTACTGACAATCTCTCCGTTTTTATTAAGGATAGATTTGACATAACCGCTGACAAACATATCCGGTTTCAGCTTTCCTTCTTTATTATCGACAATGGCTCGGACTTTGGCCGTGCGAGTTTTTGGGTCAAGTATCGGATCGATAAATGATATGGTCGCTTGAAATGTTTCTCCCGGTGAGGAAAGAGTGGTGAAAGTGACTTGCTGTCCCAGTTGTAACCACGGGAGGTCTGATTCGTAAGCGTCAAAATATACCCAGAGTTGAGATAAGTCCGCAATGGTATAGATACGCGTTCCGGGCTTAACGTACATACCCTCCAAGGCATTTTTGTGAATGACAACTCCGCCAATGGGAGCATAGATAGTCAGATGGTCGGATGTTTGAGAAGTGGCCAATATTTTGTCTATCTGTTTTTCGGTTAATCCGTATAGGATTAATTTCATACGGGCGGAAACGAAAGTAGCATCGGCGGTGGAACGAAGGATAGAACTACCGCGGGCAAGAGTGCTTTTTGCTTTTTGAGCTTGAATAAGTTCTTCTTGAGCCGAAAGGAGTTGAGGCGAATAGAGATAAACGAGAGGGTCGCCTTTGGATACGGAAATACCAGTGAAATCCGCATAGAGCTTATCCAAACGCCCCGATACCCAGGCGGTAATATAAGCCAACTTGGTTTCGTCGTACGATATTTTACCCAACATTCTTATTTCGCTGTTCGCAAAGGCACGAATTACCGGAGTGGTTTGAATTTGTGCTATTTTTTTAGCGGTTTCCGACATCCGTAACTGACGGGAATTGGATTCGGCAGTTGTTCCCGACTCCAACGGTATTAATTCCATTCCACAAATAGGGCATTTCCCCGGTTTGTTCATTCTGATTTGGGGATGCATAGCACAGGTCCAGATAGTATCCTGAGGGGCTGAATTATCGAGTTGCCCTTTGGTACTACTATTATCTTTGTTCGCCGATGTGACTTGAGTATTGTTACTTTTGGATATGATAACACCTAAGGAGAAAGCCAGAATGATCATAATAATGATGATTATGGTTTTAAACTTAGAGCGGATAAGATAATTTATCCCTCCGTTTTTTCTTTTTATATTGTTATCCATGGTATTTCTCCTTTGGTGTCCTTGGTGTCAATCAGTGATTATGTCCCTGATTATTCTGTTTGGTCTTTGTTTTATTAGTCGTATCATGAGCGGTATTTTGGGAATGAGGTGTTTCCTTTTTATCCATTTGAGAAAGGTATTCTTTGGGGTCTTTGTTAAAAGTATCTTGGCAATCCGGGCAGCAAAAATAAATCCGTCGTCCTTCGTAATCGATATAGACTGTTTTTTCGGTTAGTTCTTTACCGGAGACGGGACAGTTTTTTTGAATGTTTTCAAAAAGGATCCCTTCTTTGGCTGCCTTTTGGAAATATTTATCGGGGTCGGCTTTGAATTTTTTGGGACACATGGGACAGCAAAAATAGACCCGTTGTCCTTGAATATCCGTATAGTAAGTTGAGTCGATTTTACCACCCATTACCGGGCAGTTGGTCTGGTTCTTTAATTCTTTCTTGCTTTTTGGGGTCTCTTGGGCATTTTTATTTTCAGCAAATGCCGAGAAAGCAAAGAGAAAAGTGAATGAAAGTAATAATACTGCTTGGAATAGTTTTTTCATCGTAAAACTCCTTAAAGGGTTTATTGTTTTAAAACGGTGGTAATTTCATTACCGGTTAACATTTCCAATTCGGCCTTTTTAATGGCTAAATTGGTTATAGCATAATCATATTTTAGCTGAAAATTGAGTAATTGTCGCTGGGCGTCGAGAACATTTAAAAAATCCATGGTGCCCGCTTTATAGGCGGTAAAAGTGGCATTTAGTGCTTGTTGTGCTTTGGGAAGCAAACCGTCGCGATACAATTTTATTTTTCTTAAGGCATCATCGTATTCATAAACGCTTTTTTCAACAGCGGTAATGATTTTATTTTTGGAATCGGTGAGATTGTATTGCATCATCTTCACGCGAGCTTTGGCTTCGTTCTTTTTCGCTTTGTTTTTACCGAACCATAAGGGCAGATTGATGCCGACACTTACGATCCAAGGATCTTTGCCGCTTTCCGCAAGGTTAGGTTTTATGGCTTTACCGGTTTCAATATAATCCATACCGAAAGTGAAATTGGGAAAAGAGGTTTTAGCGGCTAATCTCTCACCGGTCTTTGCTTTTTCTATGAGATGTTGAATCGCTATTAAATTAGGATTGTAGGCAAGTGCTGCGGTTAAAAGAGAGTCGTGGTTAACGGGGGCTTCTTCAATAGCAATAGTGTGGGGAATTGTCAAGTTTACGGAATCGGATATATTCAAAGTAGCGCGCAATCGAGCGGCTATGGGTTCTTTCCTCTCTTCAAAGGATTGTAGCTTATCTTCCAGTTTAACTAATTCGACATCGGTTTTAATAACATCCGCATAGTTACTTTGCGCTACCTTGTATTTGGCTTGTACTACCTCTTCCCAGAACTTTAAAAGTTCGATATTGTCTTTAGTTATTTGTATTTGCCGGCCTAAATAATAGTAGTCATAATAGGCTTTTTTTACCTGATAAAATAACATCAGTTTTTGGGATTGGTATTTTTGGTAGGCAAACTTGGCGGTTTCAAAAGCTATTCCTTTTTTAGCTCCCAAAGTACCAAACCAAGGTATTTTTTGTCTAATACTGAATCGTTGATTTTGAGGGCCTACTCGAGTTTCGACATTTTTGATATAATTACCATAAGAAAGCATGGGGTCGGGCAAAACACCGGCATACCCGACTTTTTCCAAGGCCGCTTTCCAACTATAAAAAGCAGCTTTTAAGCCGGGATTATTTAAAGCGGCATAAGCTAAATAGCTTGAGATGGTGGAATCCGGAAGAGATTCCGTGCTCACATTATTTAACTTGAATGTTTGCTCAATTTTTTCTGATAAGTTTTTAGATTCTTTGGTGTCAAGAGCCAAAACCGTGCTTGAAAACAACAAAAATAATACTATTAGTAACTTTACCTTCAATTGTCTTTTTATCATTAATTATATTTCCAATAATCTTAATTTTCAATTTATAAGAAACTTTTAGCAGAAAAGATGCCAAAACACATAACATACAGTTGGACAATAATATAAGGTATAATAATCAATTCTTAAAAGGTGATGATTAGATAATATTATTCAGTAATGAAGAATATTGTTTGTAATGATTATTATTTGAAAAAAATGAATTTAGTTTAAGTTTAAAGAGATTACAGGAAAAAAAGAAAATAAGTACCTTTAACATAATTTTAACAAAAACATAACTTTCGGACAAACATGGAATTTTATTATTTGTACTTAAAATATAGCCGAAAGAATTAAAAATTACCGGCTTTGTATTTG
>JAADHM010000161.1 GCA_013151855.1 FCB group bacterium
CCTGACTATGATAAATTATTATTCCAAAATGCACTCTTCCGAAAAAGAGCCGAAGGCGTTGGAATAATTCCAAAAGAAAAAGCAATTGAATGGGGCGTTGTTGGTTCACCGCTTAGAGGCTGCGGTATTAAACATGATGTAAGGATTGACGAGCCTTACGAAGTTTATGATCAACTTGATTTTATAGTTCCTACACATGAAGGAGATGATGTTTGGTCAAGAGCAATGGTTCGCCGACAGGAGATTGAGCAGTCAATTTCTATTGTTCGCCAAGTGATTGATAAAATGCCGGGTGGAGCTTACTATAACAAAATTCCAAATCCGTTAACTTGGAAAGTTCCTCCGGGTGATGCTTATGTTAAAACAGAATCTGTCCGCGGCGAGTTTGGATATTATGTAGTAAGTGACGGTTCGGGAAAGCCTCGTCGTATTCATGTTCGCGGTCCGGCTTATGCCCACGGAATAACAGTTTTAGAGGAAGTATTAAAAGGTGCAAATATTGCAGACGTATCATTTATTATGAATAGTTTGGGAACTTGTCCACCTGAGATGGAGAGATAGAGAATTATGGCTTTTGATATAAAAGGAATATTAACCCCATTTGCTGCTCTTAACCAAGCTACAAAACCTCCGCATACTATTAGATATCCGAAGGAGAAAAAGGAGACAGCAAAACGATATCGTGGTTTTCATTATAATGATCTTGAAGAGTGTATCGGATGCGGAACCTGTTCAACTATCTGTCAGAACGGTGCTATTGATATGATACATATTGAAGGACATGAAACTACAAATGGCGATTCCGGTTTAAGACCTCGTGTTGATAATGGAAGATGCTGCTGGTGCGCTTTGTGTGTTGATGTTTGTCCTACCGGCTCTTTGAATTTAACTACGGATTATATTTATGTAACTGATGATCCCGATTCATTTCTCTGGATCCCCGGTGTGGATAATGCAAAAGAAGGTAATGAAAAACTTTCATGGCAAAGTGCCGAAGGCTTACCGCTCTTAGAATATGACCGCGTTCCGATGAAAGAGCTGGAAGGCAAAGAGCGCATAAAATCTTTTGCAGAAGTTGTGCTTGGCTATACGGAAGAAGAAGCACGAAAAGAAGCCGATCGCTGTATTGCGTGCGGTATCTGTACCGATATTTGTCCGGTTCATATGCATATTCCAGAATATATCAACGCTATCTCCCGCGGTGAGGACGAAGAAGCTGTTCGTATTATTTACGATAACAATCCGCTGGGTGAAACTTGCGGTAAAGTTTGTACACGCCGCTGTGAAACCACTTGCGCTATCAGCCACAGAGGCGAACCGATTGCAATTCGCTGGCTGAAAGAATACGTTACTGCGAAAGTTGAAAATGCAGAATTGATAAGAGAAATATTAAATCCGGAAATTGCTCCACCAAACGGACACAGCGTTGGGATCATCGGTGCCGGTCCATCTGGACTTACTGCTGCGTATTATCTCGCACTTAAAGGATTTGACGTTACAATCTACGAAGCAAAAGAGCATGCCGGCGGAATGATAATGTACGGTATCCCGAAATATCGTTTACCGCTTGACAGTATTGATAAACAAGTCGAGTATATGAAATCAATTGGTGTTAAGATACAATACAACACCAAAGTCGGAACGGATATTTCTTTTAACGAATTAAAAGAGAAACATGAAGCTATAATGATTGGAATTGGTTTCGAAATTCCTTATTCTATAGGTGTTACCGGTGAAGAAGCAGAAGGTTCAATTCAAGCAGTTAATTTCTTACGCGAAATAAATAGCGGAAGACATGTAGAAATTGGTGACAAGGTGGTTGTAATTGGCGGCGGTAATGTTGCTATTGATGCGGCTCGTGTTTCCAAACGTCTAGGGGCAGAGGTAACAATACTCTATAGAAGAAGAGTTAAGGATATGCCTGCAGATTGGGAGGAGATTGAGGGCGCTGAACATGAAGGTGTTATTATTCATCCACAGGCAATACCGTTGGAAATCATTTCCGATGAGGATGGAAAAGTAAAAGCAATAAAATATGCAAACGCCGAAATGATACCGGATGAAAAGGGTGGAAGACCGAGACCGAAAATTATCGAAGGTGATGAGCACATTATTGAGGTTACTTCTGTAATTGGAGCAATAGGTCAGGAAGCGGATTACTCATTTATACCGGAGGATATCAAAGAGAGAATTGAAATCTCTCGTGGAAGAATAGTTGTTAAAGAAAATCAATCAACTAACCTACCTTGGCTCTTTGCGTGCGGTGATATTGCTAATCGTCAGGCTGATGCAATAAGCGCTATTGCTGACGGTTACCGTGCAGTTAAAGGAATTGAAAAGTTATTATTAAATAAGGAAGCATAAAAATGGCAGACTTATCAACAAACTATTTGGGATTAGAACTTAAGAATCCAATTATCGCATCAAGTTCAACATTAACAGATAATGTTGAAAGCATTAAAAATATAACAGAACACGGTGCAAGCGCTATTGTTCTTCGATCAATATTTGAAGAGGAAATTACACTTGAAAATGAAAGCTTTATAAAAGAAGCTGTTAAAGATGGATACGACGAAGGTCTGTTTGACTACTATGATAAAAAAATAAAACAAGATAATGTTAATAAATACTTGAAACTGATCTCTGATACTAAAGCTGCTATTGACGTACCGGTAATTGCCAGCATTAATTGTATGTCTAATCACGAGTGGACTTATTTTGCAAAAAAAACAGAAGATGCCGGAGCCGATGCTCTTGAATTAAATATGTTTTTCTTACCTAGCTGGGTTGATAGATCGTGCGATGAAAATGAAGTTATTTATTTTGATGTAGTACATAAAATTCTTAGCCAAGTAACTATTCCGGTTACATTGAAGATCAGTCATTATTTTTCCAATCTTTCTCATATGATTTTGGAATTATCACAATCCGGGGTAAAAGGGTTGGTTCTTTTCAATAAGTTTTTCTCACCGGATTTTGATATTGAAAGTGAAAAAGTCACACCGACTTATGTATATAGCAATCCGCAGGATATTGCTCTTCCGCTTAGATGGATTGCGATCATGTCAGAGAAAGTGGAATGTGATCTCGTTGCTTCCACCGGAATTCACGATGGTGAAGCAGTTGTTAAACAGGTGCTGGCAGGAGCAAAAGCAGTACAGATCGCTTCAACTCTTTATAAAAATGGACCGGAACAAATTGATAAAATGCTTACCACACTTGAGGAATGGATGAATAAAAAGGGCTATTCGTCACTTGATGATTTCAGAGGTAAGTTGGGTTATGGAAAAGTCAGCAATCCGGCTCTGTATGAAAGAGTTCAATTTATGAAGCACTTTGGAAGCCAGAAGTAGCTTTAAGTCATACAAATTTAAGATTTCTTAACATCCACAGTCGGAAGTTTCGGAGTTGTTTGCCGGGTTAATTCCACAATCTTTAAACTCCCCAAAATCAATGCATTCACTATAATAGATTCCGGCATCTCTTAAAAACTGGGAACCCAAATGACATGTTATGTAAAAGTTTCTAGTAGTAAAAAAATCAACAAAAAATTTCTTCTATAGCGATTAAGTACTTTCTTCTTTATTCTTATAAATTATATTATATTTCGCTATAAGTCGGTGGAGCGATCTTCTATCAAGCCCACACGCTGTAGCCGTATGTGAAATATTTCCTTTATTAACCTTTAGGTGATAAGAGAGATATTCCGCTTCAAATTCAGCAATAGTTTGCTCTTTTGCTTCTTTGTATTTAAGATTAAGAATATTGCTTGAGACAATGTTAGAATCTTTAGCTATATATTTAGGTAAATCTTCTTTCTGAATAATTTTTGTTGAACACAGATAATAGATCCTCGCCATCATATTCTGAATCTCTCTAACATTACCGGGCCATTGGTATGCTTTTAATAACTCCTTTGCCTCGGGAGAAAAACTTTTGGTTGGTTTATTTTCTTTTTCACAAAGACTATTAAGATAATGCCTAAGTAATGGCATAATATCATCAACTCTTTCTCGTAATGGCGGTATATGAATTTGTATTGTATTCAGCCTGTAAAACAGATCTTCCCTAAATCTTCCGCTTGCAACTTCTTTTTCTAAATCCTTATTTGTTGCAGCAATAATTCTAACATCAATATCAATTTCTTTTTGACCTCCAACTCTTCTTATTTTTTTATCTTCCAACATTCTTAAGAGTTTAATTTGAAGAGTCTGACTCATATCACCAATTTCATCAAAGAAAAAAGTACCATGATTGGCAAATTCTAAAAGTCCGGGTTTTGTTCTAACGGCACCGGTAAACGCACCCCGTTCATGTCCAAACAATTCACTTTCAAATAAATTCTCCGGCAAAGCACCGCAGTTAACCGGAACAAAAGGCTGATCAGATCTATTACTCAATTTGTGTATAACTCTTGCAATTAGCTCTTTGCCCGTTCCACTTTCGCCACTGACCAAAACATTCATTAATTTAGGGGCAATTTTGGATATCAAATTAATTAATTCCCCCATCTGTTTGCTTTTATAAATAATGCCTTCTGTTTCTACAACAGCATCTATGGAATTTGCAATAGCCCTCGATTCCTCGTGTTCTTCAAGAGCTTTATCAATACATTCAAATAATTTTTTAGAAGTAAACGGTTTTTCAATAAAATCAAATGCCCCTAGTTGAATAGCTTCTACACTCGCTTCAATCGTTCCATATCCTGAAATCATTATGATCTTGGCTTCTGGTGAAAATTCTAATGCACACTTTAATATATCAATTCCAGAGTATTCATTCATTTTAAGATCAGTGATAATAATGTCAAACTTTTTTGACTTTATAGTATCAATCGCAATTTTAGGGTTTTGTATTGCTGTAATTATTAAATTTTTTCTACTTGTCAGAATTTTTTCCAGCCCAACAAGCATTTCTTTTTCATCGTCAATCAATAATACTTCAATCATTTTTAGCTCCCTCGCGGAAAGTAATTGTAAAAGTAGTTCCGACATTTAATTCACTATCACATTTAATTTCAGCACCATGACTATTACAAATATTCTGAACAATATATAAACCTAAACCGGTACCTTTCCCAGGTTCCTTTCTCGTATAAAATGGTGAAAATATTTTACCCATGGAATCTTCATTGATACCAATTCCATTATCTTTAACTACCAATTGCAGTTTACCGTCATCGTTTTTAAACAATAATATTTTTATATCACCTCCATCCGGAAGTGCATCAAGTGCATTACTTATTAAATTAATAACAACCTGTTCAAGCTGGTTTTCATTCCCATAAATAATAGCTTCATTTACACTAATTCCCATACTAAGATTAACTTTTCTTTTTTTAGCTAATGGTTCAAGCATCTTCAAACTATTCTCAATAACTTTTACTAAATCGAAATTACAAAAGTCCTTTGATGTTTTTTTACTATGCGTTAAAATATTCCCTGTTATCTTTGATATTTTTTCTATCTGATCATTTATAACATTCAGGTCTTCTTTATAAACATTCAGAAAATTATCATT
>JAADHM010000199.1:0-5470 GCA_013151855.1 FCB group bacterium
AATTAAATTCGACTTTTTTTGGGGTTTAAAAAAATGAGGAATAAATATTTTCATTTTTTAGCGATTCGATTCCCTTATCCAGTCGCTTAATTTTTGTTTGGCGGCACTATTGTCAATTGCTTTTTCTGCCAATATCACCCCCTCTTTTATGTCTTCCGCTTTCTTCCCCAAATATAATAAAACACCGCTATTTAATAACACCGCATCGCGATACGAGGATTTTTTACCATTTAAAACATCATTTAAAATATTAAGGTTCTTATCGGCATCGCCACCGCATAAAACTTTTGGCGGGTAACTCGACAAACCAACATCTTCCGGAGAAAGGGTGACCTGATTGACCGAACCATTTTTCATCTCAAAATAATCAGTGGGAGCGGAAACGGAAAACTCATCAAGACCATCGCGTGAGTGAGCCGTAATAACGTGCTTGGAACCGGAGCTCATTAATACTTCCGCCACTAACGGCAACAATTTTTTGTCAAACACACCCACTAATTGTCTTTTTACCGAAGCCGGATTGGTCATAGGACCTAATATGTTAAATATGGTTCGTACTCCCAGTTCTCTGCGAGGAGCGGCGGCATATTTCATCGCCGGATGAAAACGAGGAGCAAACATAAACCCAAATCCTATTTTTTGCAGGTTTCGTTCGACTTTTTCGGGACTCAAATCAATCTTACCGCCTGCTTTTTTCAACAAATCAGCTGAGCCACATTTCGAACTTATGGAGCGGTTCCCATGTTTGGCTACCGTAACACCGGCAGCGGAAGCAACCAAGGCAGCGGCGGTGGATATGTTAAAGCTATGAGAGCCATCGCCACCGGTACCGCAACCATCGACAGCATATTCATTGGAAATTTTGACTTTTAAAGAGTGCTTACGCATTGATTTAACAAAACCACTAACATCGTCAATATTTTCACCTTTTAATTTTAGGGCAATAATTAACCCTGCAATTTGAGCTGAAGTGGCTTTGCCATCCATTATGATATCCATGGCCTGCGTAGCTTCTTCGACAGTAAGATTTTCTTTGTTAGTTACTTTACGAATAAATTTTTTTATCATTTGACACATTCCAAAAAATTTTCTAAAATCTTTTTCCCATAAAGAGTCAAAATCGATTCCGGATGAAACTGAACACCGTACAGAGGGAATTCCTTATGCTGAATTCCCATTATTATATTATCGGAAGTATGGGCTGTTATTTTAAAAACCTTAGGTAAACTTTCGGGTTCAATGACAAGGGAATGATAACGAGTTGCCGTAAACGGCGAAGGGATATCTTTGAATAAATCGGAATTATCATGAAAAATATCGGAAGTTTTACCGTGCATCAGTACCGGCGCATAGCCAATTTTGGCACCAAATACTTGTGCAATTGCTTGATGTCCCAGACAAACGCCCAATACCGGTATCTTGCCTGCGAAATGAGAAATAAGCTCGTTCATTATCCCCGCCTTTTCCGGACGCCCCGGTCCTGGCGAAAGGACTATACCGGCAGGTTGTAATTTACCAATTTCCTGAACTGTTACCATATCGTTACGGAAGACCGTAACCTTTTCCCCCAATTCACATAGATATTGTACGAGATTAAAAGTAAAAGAATCGTAATTGTCGAGCATAATCAACATCGACTTAATCTCCCAATATCGCTTCGATTAAAACCCGCGCTTTGGCTTTGGTTTCTTTATATTCTTGAACCGGTTTGGAATCGGCAACAATGCCTGCTCCCGCCTGAACATAAAAAGTTTTATCTTTTTTAACGATGGTGCGGATAGCAATACAGGAATCAAGATTGCCCCAAAAATCCAAATAAGTTATCGCTCCCGCATAGACAGATCGACGTTCCTTCTCCAGTTCATCAATTATCTCCATAGCTCTGATTTTGGGAGCACCGCTAACGGTTCCCGCCGGGAAACATGCCAACAAACTCTCAAGAATTTGTGTTTTCGGTGACAACTTACCAACCACCGAACTTACAATATGAATCACATGAGAATATTTTTCGATAATCATTTTGTCTTTGACCTTAACAGAACCGGGAATACTTACTCGCCCCACATCGTTTCGCCCCAAATCCAAAAGCATAGTGTGTTCGGCAAGCTCTTTTTCATCGGAGAGCAAATCGGCAATTAAGCGCAAGTCTTCTTTTTCGTTTTTTCCCCGCGGACGGGTACCGGCGATTGGTCTTAATTCGATATTCCTTTGTTCCACGCGCACCATCATCTCCGGAGAGGAACCGATAATTGAAGTTTTGCCGAAATTTAACAGAAACATATAGGGGGATGGATTCAGACGGCGGAGTTCTCTGTAAACGGCTAAAGGCGATTTCGAAGATTGCATTTCCCATCGTTGCGATAAAACCACCTGAAAAATATCGCCTTCTTTGATATATTTTTTAGCTTTTTGCACCATCCGAGTAAACTCTTTTTGAGAGTAATGAGCTTTTAAACGAGAAGGGTGAGTTTGAGGTTCTTTGATACGGATAGTTGATTTTTTCAACTTATTAATAAATTCATCAATTTCTTTTAAGGCATTATCATACTTTTGTTTTAAACCTTTATCGCTGTTATTGTGGAGAACATTAGATATGATAATAATTTCCTGCTTGACATGATCAAAAGCAATAATACTGCGATACAATCCCAACTGCATTTCCGGTAAACCGATATTATCCTCGTTATTATCAGAAATATTTTCCACCCATCTGACGGCATCATAGCTAAAATACCCGACAGCTCCACCGGTAAAGCGTGGTAAACCCTCTATCTTGACCGGCTTATAAATAGAAAACAGTTGTTTAACAAATTCTTGAGGAGGTGCGTTAAAAATACTTTTCTTTTTGTTATGAGATACAATAACTTTATTGCGATAACCTTCAAGAGTTAAAAAAGGATCGCATCCCAAAAAGGAATATCGTGCTAATTTTTCTCCACCCTCTATCGATTCCAAGAGAAAAGATTTTTTTTTGTTTTTAGTTATTTTTATGAAAGCGCTGACAGGAGTATCCAAATCGGCAGGAATACGGGTATAAACAGGAATCACATTTCCCTTCTGGTTCAGCTTTTTTACTTCTTTAAATGAAATCATTGGAAATCGAACGTCCCTTTGGCAATCGGCGTCACCGGTCCGGTGAGTTCGATAATATTTGTTTTTTCCGACCAATCAATAAACAAAGAGCCCGATTCAAAGACAACTTCACATTGACGGTCTAATAAGCCCATTATAACACCGGCGCAAACCGAAGCGGCCGCTCCCGTTCCCGACGAGCCCGTAGCTCCCGCTCCTCGTTCCCAATCGGCGACTTTTATTTTATGACGGTTGATTATTTTAACGAATTCCACATTAGTTTTTTCGGGAAAAGCAGAGTTGTTTTCTATGTCCGCTCCTAACGACTGCCAATCAAAATCAAAATTATCAACCAACAAAACGGTATGAGGATTGCCCACCGAAAGACAGGTAAGCGGAAAATTCTTACCACCTACTTTCAGAGGTGAATTTATCATGTATTTCTGTTTCGATTTAATGGGGATGGAAGCCGTATCGAACAAAGGCTCGCCTAAACCGGTTTGAACCAGATAACTTTTTTTTACCTTTTTAATAATGCTAACTTTATCTATGGAGTTGGTAGTTTGGAAAAAGAAATTGCGCTTGCGATGTTTGTTTTTATTCAGATAGCAATGCACTCCGGCGATGCGCAAGCCGTTACCCGATTTTTCCGCCCAACTTCCGTCGGCGTTGTAAATATCTATTTTCATATTTTCTTTGTTAGTGCCGGATAAATAAACAATGCCATCGGCACCAATGCCGGTGCGGCGGTCGCAAATAGAGGCAGCTAATTTTGATAATTTATTTTTGGTAAAACGAGTCTTATTTTGCTCGATAACCATAAAATCGTTTTTGAGAGCATGATACTTATAGAAATCAATCAACATAGACTTACTATAAACATAATTTCTTTGTAAATGCAATTAAAAAAGCCTGCGGAAAACAGGCTTTTTTATATTCTGACAATTTAAACCAAAAAAGTTATAACTACATATTATCTTTAAACAATTTTGCCAGCCGTTTAATTCCTTCGACAATACCTTTATGAGTGGCATTGGAATAGTTGAGCCTTAAAGTATTCATTCCTTTACCATCGGGGAAAAATGGTGAACCATAAACATAAGCCACTTTCAAAGCAACCGCTTTGGGTAACAAATCTTTGGCTGACATATATTGAGGAAGTTCCACCCATAAAAACAGCCCGCCGTTTGGTTCGGTCCATTTGATACCTTCGGGGAAATTATCTCTCATTGTATTGACCATTAAATCTCTTTTGGCTTTGTAATCTTCAATAATGACTTTAATGTGCGGTTCTAATTTCCCCGCTTTAATGTATTCATATATCATATATTGGCAGAGAGTATTGGTGTGAAGATCGGTACATTGTTTCACCTTTTCAAAAACGGGAATGATTTCTTTGGGTCCGTTTAGCCAACCGATTCTCAAACCCGGTGCAATAATTTTTGAAAAAGTGCGTATAGCTATCACTTCGTCGCCTCCATAAGATTTCAAAGTGGGGATTCTCTCTCCTGAAAAGCGAATGTCACTGTACGGATTATCATCAATAATGGGAATATTATAATGACTTCCCAGTTTTATCAATTCCATACGTCTCTTTTCAGACATCGTTATGCCCGTAGGATTTTGAAAATTAGAAATGGTGTAAATCAATTTCGGTTTGTATTTAATAATTTTTTCTTCTATTTCATCTATAATCATCCCCTCATCATCCATCTTAACCGGAGCATAACGAGCTTGGTAATAGTTAAAAGCCTGAAGAGCGCCGACATAGGTAGGGTATTCGGTGATAATATAATCACCGGGTTCAATAAATGCTCTGGCTACCAATTCTATGGCTTGCTGCCCTCCGGCGGTAATTAAAATATTTTCCGTATCACTTTTAGTACCTCGTTCGGTAGCCCGTTGAGCAATTAATTCCCTTAAAGGAGTTATACCACGTGATAAAGAATACTGAAATACGGCAGGACCATACTTTTTAATAGCCTCCCCCATCGCCAATTTCAAATCCTCCATAGGAAATAATTCGGGAGCCGGCAGACCACCGGCAAAAGAAATAACGCCGGGTTGAGAAGATATTTTTAAGATTTCACGAATAATTGAAGCTTCCAAACTTTTTACATGAGTAGATATTTTCCATAACTCAGTGTAGACTTTATCATTTTGGTCAACTAACATTATTTATTGATCCTTTCTCATTGATATAAACAACTTGATTACAAAACATTATTTACTAATCTAATGAAAAATAACGCTTAATCGATGAGAAAACAAGAATTTTGTGAATCTTATAACATATTGCTTGATACTAACTTTAATATAACTTCGGTAAGTGTTTATCATTACATATATTATGGAATTCTCAATAAAGCACAACTTTATAATAAATTAAAAATATCAC
>JAADHM010000199.1:5499-7712 GCA_013151855.1 FCB group bacterium
TGTCTTTAATGGTCATTTATGAAAAAGAGCGCTTATTTTTAATAATTTTCACATTTTTTGAAGTTTTATTGAAAATATTGTTGAGAATATTGTTTGATATTGTATAATATTCTTCAGTATAAGTATATTATATTAATTAGTCCAATTATAAGATGTTGTCGTATTCTCTATCTTATGAAGATATAACGACTTAAATGTAAAAGAAGAAGTTGAAAGATAATTTCTCTGCTGGTATAGTTTTTACTTATAAAATGTGTATGGGAGTTTTATTGTGAACAATGAAAAAACCAAAATACTTATTCTTGGTTTTATTATAGCTATAACGCTGGCGACTCATTATGGCTGGATTTTAGACCCTATTTTCGGTCATACGGATTTGGTTCGTGCCATTCATGGGCGCCTGTGTTACATCCCCATTGCTCTGGCAGCTTCATGGTTCGGATTAAGGGGTGGGGTAATTACAGCATCGATAATTTCAATATTGGTACTACCCTTTATTTTTGTATTCAATGCTCATGCCAATAACATCTCAAGCGAATTGATGGAAATCGTTTTTTATTATGCCATAGCTATTCTCATCGGTGTTGTCATCGACAAAGAATTATCTCTTCGAAAAAAGCAGGAAGAAACGCAATTGCAACTGGAACGCGCTCATAAACTATCTATGATTGGTCAAATGGCGGCCGGGGTGGCTCATGAAATAAAGAACCCATTGGCTTCTATTAAGGGTGCCGTGGAAATTATCAGTGATCCCTCCACTCCTTTAACGGAAAAAAAAGAATTCCAAGAAATTGTTCACGACGAGATTAAAAGAGTAGATGGCACCATCAAAGAATTTTTGGAATTCGCCCGTCCCAAAGAACTGTATATGGAAAAATTAAACCTATCATCAAGTTTGAAAACATCCATAAAACAGCTTGAAAATCAAGCAGGCAATAAAAATATTTCATTTACGAGGGATATTGAAAAGGATGTTATCATCTTTGGTGATAAGGAAAAGATACATCAGGTTTTATTAAACCTTCTCTTGAATGCTCTTCAAGCATCCGACAATGACTCTCAAATAATAGTTACCCTAAAAAAAGATGAAGATAACAAAAGCCATATAAAAATAATCGATCATGGTAAAGGAATAGAAAAATCTCAATTACAAAAAATATTTGAACCCTTTTATACCAGCAAACCATCCGGTACCGGATTGGGTTTGGCAATTGTTAAAAGTATATTAGAAAAACATCAGGGTCAAATAAATGTTGTCAGCGAAGAAAATAAAGGAACCGAAATTGACGTCACTTTACCATTATACGAGGGGAAAAATGAAAACTAAAATATTACTTGCCGATGACGATCAGGGATTAAGAAAAGTCATTAGCTTCAAATTAAACCAACAAGGGTACGAAGTAACTTCCGTCGAAGATGGAGAACAAGCATTAAAAGAAATAAGAATAAATAAATACGATCTTCTATTGTCCGATATGAGAATGCCCGGAATGGATGGCATTACTTTGTTAGAAAAAGCAAAAGAGATATATCCACAATTGGAAGTGATTCTTATCACCGCTTTCGCCGATATTTCTCAAGCGGTTAGAGCCATTAAACTGGGAGCTTTCGATTACCTCACCAAACCCTTTGACGACGAACAATTATTTGTCACCATCGAAAAAGTTTTGAAATTCAAAAAACTCGAAGTGGAAAACCTTTATTTAAAAGAACAGCTGAAAAATAGGACGGAATTAAATCATATCACAGGTGTTTCTCGACCTTATAAAGAGATGATGGGCCTCATAGAAAAAATAGCTCCCACCGATGCCAATGTCCTGCTTACCGGCGAATCCGGTGTCGGTAAAGAAGTCGTGGCTCGTATCATTCACAACCAAAGCTCGCGTAGGGATAATGATTTGATTGCCGTTAATTGTGCCGCCATTCCCAAAGAATTAATCGAATCAGAACTTTTCGGACATGTCAAAGGAGCTTTTACCGGAGCCATTAAAA
This sequence comes from FCB group bacterium, assembly GCA_013151855.1. Taxonomy (GTDB): domain Bacteria; phylum Zixibacteria; class MSB-5A5; order GN15; family FEB-12; genus JAADHM01. The sequence continues at coordinate 7,492 of JAADHM010000199.1, forward strand.
ACAAAAAAGGTAAATTCGAATTGGCTGATGGAGGCAGTTTATTATTAGATGAAATAAGCGAATTGAGCGTTGAACTGCAAGCGAAACTATTAAGGGTTATTCAAGAAAGAACTATCGAACCGGTTGGCTCGGAAAGTAAAATTGAAATCGATATCAGATTAATGGCTGCCACCAATAAAAATTTAAAAGAAAGAGTTGCTTCCGGTGATTTTCGCGAAGAT
>JAADHM010000051.1 GCA_013151855.1 FCB group bacterium
CAACAACTGTTGAAATTGAGTTTGAGCTTTTTTTAAATCACCCTTTTTCAAATAACAGTAGGCAATATCTTTTAAGATATTGGTATAGCTCAATCCGTTGCTGAAATTATATCTGATAGAATCAAAATAAACCAAAGCGTGGTCATATTGATGCAAATCATCTCGATATATTTTGCCAATTTGGTATAAAGCGGTAGCTTTATCACGTTGATAAATGGAACCGGCAAAGATAGTATCATAGACGGCTACAGCTTCAACATACCTTCCCATTTGTTGTAACACCTGAGCATAAATAAAACGGGCTTCCGACATAATGGGATTGTTTTGATAGTGCCGAAAAATATAATCCCCCATCGACAGCGCTTGGGGATATAATTTTCTTTCCGCACAATTATTCATATAAGCGACCAAAGAGTTCCCCTTAAAACCACCAAGAGAATCCTGGGTTATGGTAAATTCAAAAGCTTTTTTATACTGGGCGCTTCTTAAATAATAGGTAGCAAGAATCTTGACCGCTCGTTTATTTTTAAGCAGATGCTTTTGCTTCAACAAAGTATTTTCTACTTTTTCAGCGGAATCATCAAAAGCCAACAAAGCCAATAATTTCTTTTCCGCTTCATTGCCCAAACGAGTGGTATCCGGTAAAAGAGAATAAAATTCTAAGGTGGCATCGATATATTTTTTCTGTTTTTCAAATATGGAACCTCTTTGAAAAGCAAACAAATTTTTATCGGCCGTTTTTTTTCGCAGATTATCAATCAAAGACAGGGCTTTGTCATCCATATTATGAGTAATCATACTCTGGATTATTAATTGCCAGCGAACATTATTATTATTTTCAATAAGCGCTCCGGCTTTATCATAAGCTTGGCCCGCTTGCTCAAACTTCGCCTGATTGGCAAGAGTCTCAGCGTACAAAAGCCGGTAACCGAAATTATCCGGATGTTTTTTTAAATAACGGCCAATGAGTTGTTCCGCTTTTTCGCTGAGTTGTAAATTTTCATAACATTTTCTCAGAAGATTTATAACCACAACATTATCCGGATTCTGCTCGTAGATTGTTTCCAAAAGAGCCGCGGCATCGGTAAATCGTCCTTGACGGATTAATTGACGGCTTATCATTATCTTGGTGTTAATATCATTTTCATTAACTTGGATGGGATGTTTGTTTATTCCGCGCGGCATTTTAGAAGCATTCTCCCCACGCGCCGCAAGGCTGCTTAAAATAACAAGAAAAAATAATATAACCGTTTGCTTGACAAAATTCTTTATCACTTTGATAAGGAGTCCTTCGTATTGGTCTGATGGTTTTGGTTTTGCAGATTTGCGCTTTCTTGAAGCAGAGCTTTAAAATAAGCTCTAATCTGTTCTTCATATTGAGGAGGATAACTATCGCCAAGATAATTACGTAATTGGTCTTCGATGTTTATTTTATTATTTAACAGCTCCGAAGAAAGCGCTTTGGGGATATAAACAGCATTGTTGGTCGCTGACTGCGATTGACGTTTTCGAGAGAAATCACGTCGATAAAGAGAACGGGAAGCCTCCAGCATCCGAGAATATATTTTCAGTTGTCGTTCCGTCACTTCCGGTCCCACTTCACCGGAAGAAAGAGCTTCCTCGACTTTCTTCATTTCTTTGGCAATATCGTCAAGCCGTCCCAAAATCTGACGGGAATTGCCAAACTCTTGATTAAGCTGCTCTAATGATTTGCGAATAGAGCCCTGCTCACCGGCTAACCGTTGGAGCGCCTCGCGGTCATATTTTCCGCTTCCCGGTTTCATATTATTCCCCGGTTTATTACATTGGCTTTGAGTTTGCTGATTCAAATTGTTCTGCTTATTGCACAAGGACATCAACTGCGCCGTATTCTTATTGCACTGACCGCCTTTTTTACATTGGCTTTGTTGATTCAAAGATTCCATCAGTCGAATCGATGCTTTATTGAGGTCGACCATAGCGTCTTGTTGATTTCTAATGGCCTGACGTCCCATTTTGGCATCCAAGTTCTGTTTGGCCAAGTTCATATTATTGGTAGCACTATTAACAAGATTCTCCAACTCGGCGGCAATAAACGGTGATTGGCGTCCCAATTCACTTATTCTGTTTTTCAACCCCTGACAAGCACCCATCAAATCCTGCTGCTTACCGGCCATATCGCGAAGAAGCATTGACTGAAAACTCAAAGCGGCGTCTTTTTTCAAAAGTTCTTCCTGCTGTTGAGATAAATAGTTGGCATCATCCATCGCCATACGCATTGCTTTTTTAACGGCGTCATCTTGATTTCCCTTCATCGCCATTAGTTGCTGCTGCATGGTATTGAGCATTTCCATTAATTTGCTGTGAGCTTTCTTTCCTTGCTGAGAGGATTCTTTTTTTTGTTTATTACTCAAAGCCTGACTCATCTGAGACATATTTTGGTCGGCATCGCTTTTCTTAAGCGCTTCCGTAAATTTTTTAAATTCCGGGGTGTTTTTCTGCTTTGCTTCTTCGGCCATCTTATTAAGGTCATCCACTTTGTTTTTAAGTTTATTCAGACTTTCTTTGTTTTTATTTTCCTGAGGGCTCAGCTTGGGCAAATCCGCTTTGGCGCTGGAATCAGTGGTTTTATTCATTTCCTCTTGTTTTTTAGCCAGTTGTTCTACCTGTCGGACAAGGGCTTCCATATTTTCTATCAATTGCAATTTTTTAAGCAAAGCCAAAGTTCGATCTAGACGCTTTAGCATTTCCTCTTGTGACATTTGAAAGTTCTTCAAAGCGTCCTGCAGTTCGTTGGGATCCATTTTCTTTAATGCTTCCATCAGTCTTTTCTGAGCCGCTTTCATTTCCGGTGTCGCCACCTCTTCGAAAAGTTTTTGTATTTGCGCCAACTTTTCCAAAACTTCCCGGCTTAACAATGATTTTTGATTCAATTCACCAACAGACTTTTCCATCTGCTGGGCGGCTTTCTCGATTTGTTTTATCATCTCTTCGTTTTTGCTGACAATTGACTTCAACTCTTTTTGTTTCTGCCAGTCGCCTTGTTTTAAGTTCTTATTTTCCGCTTTGAGCTTACGGCTGACATTTCTCAATCGTTCCGCAAGGTCTTTGCCGGTGCGCAAGAGATTCTCGGTGTTTTCAATACGCTGGGTGCTCTCGTTTTCCGTCTCCGCCACGATTTCATCAAGGGAAGGAAGACGGGCGATATATTTGCGGGTACGGGTAATTTTGGGTCCGGATATTTTATCGTTATCGGCGATTTCGAAATAATAACGGACGTAATCGCCGGGGAAAAGATTCAATTTATCCATATCCCAGTTGAATTCCACTTCTCCCTCGGTTTTAATGCGGTCGGAAAAATGAAGCACTGCCACATTTTCTTGTGACGACCTTCCCTGTGAAAAGACGGTATATTTTAATACTAACGAGGAAAAACCGTAATCATCAAAAATACGCACCTTGAGCGGTAATATCATTTCATCGTTAAGGTTGACATCGAAACCCGGACGGAGAACATCAATGGATGGATATTCGTCGGGGATAGCGGCAACATAATACTCGATAGGATCGGGATTTTTTTCACCCAAGCGGTCAAGAAGTTGAATATAATAAGACTGCGACTTGTTCACCACTAAGCCCACTTCGGCGCTTTTACCGTTGACTTTCAAAGGAGTGCGGCTGGAATCATTAAAAATCAGGTTGCCTTGCTCGACCGGTAAATTGGTGGCAATCGCCATATTAACCCGAGTACCGACCACCGCCGAAAAAGACCCGTTATTCTCGTCAATTATGACCGGCGGTAATTTAGTGTAATCGGGATAGAACAAAGAGAGCTTGATACCGGTCACGCGGGGACGATCGACGATGTCAATTTTTTGAACCTCCGTTTTAATCCGTCCCGCTTTGACATAATAATCAAAAGATTTATTGACCTGTCGCAAAGTGATAGCAAAAGAGAGCGAATCCCCCAAAGCATAGGGATGCCTCTGCTCGTTTCGTAAATCAACATCACTTTCCTGCCAGCTTCCTCCGGCATAGCGGTAGAAAACTTTTGCTTTATCGGGAAGCCTATCACCAAAAAGGGAAGCGCCGATTTTTATATCTCGATACTTTATCCACTGCGAAGAAGCCGGTTGAGCCACCACTTGATAACCCAAGGGAGGAGCTACCACCTCCAAAGGATGGGAATAAACCTCAAGAGGATAACTGAAAAACCCGGGTATGAAAAATAAAAGGAGAAGAGCTAAAAAAGCCGCTCCGATTAAAAGACGACCATTTTTGAGAAGAGGATAAAAACTTAACGATTCGTTAAAATTTATCTGTTGAGCTTTTTTTATGGCTTGCTTTTCCGTTTGTAAAATCAAATCCACCGAATAGCCGGGATTTTTTTTCATACGGGCAAATTCGATAGCCGCTATCAAACGGCCTTTCAACTCCGGATACCGGCTTTCAATTCTTACCGCCATCGTTTCTATGTCACCGCTCAAAAAGCGCGCCAAAGCATACTTACCCAAAAAGAATAAGGCTATTAAACCTGACAAAACGAGCAAAGCGATTTTGACCGTAACCGGCAAAATTATAAAGGATGCAATTAACGACAATAAAATCGAAGTCAAAACTACCACCCCAGCGGTAATTAATATCCCTGCCGTAAAAAATATTAATCTCTGTTTAATAAGAATCTGCTGTAACTTTTTTATAAGTAACAGATGATTGTCTTCATCGCTCATAAGGATTACCTCGGCTTTTTACTGACTTCTTTCACCTCACATCATCTCCATCAAGAAATGAATCGGTGATTAATATAACAAAGCATAAGTCAAAAGGTTGACGCCCATCTTAAATGCCTCAAGCCGTTTCTCTTCGGGGTCGTTATGCACCTGCTGGTCTTCCCATCCGTCACCGATATCGGATTCTATCAAAAAATAAATGACCAGGCGTCCGTTGACAATAACTCCAAACCCGCGGGGCGGCTTTCCGTCATGCTTGTGGATTTTCGGCGGTCCGTGCGGGAAATCATAAAAACAGTGATATATCGGGTGGTCAAAAGGAACATCAACAATCTCTCGCTCGGGAAATATCTTAGCCATTTCCTTGGGGAAAGTATGTTTCATCCCATAAGAATCATTAACGAACAAAAAACCGCCACCCAGAAGATATTTGCGCAACCGCTCTCTTTCTTCTGCGGAAAACTTCATAATACCGTGGCCGGTGGCAAACAAAAAAGGATATTTAAAAAGGTCGGGATCCATTATGGTAACATCGTGCTCCAACGTATCTACCGGAAAATCGGTATTCTTTTTGATAAATTGTAACAAATTGGGAACCGATGACCTTCCCCAGTACCAATCGCCGCCACCGTAATAATGTAGACGAGCGACTTTAACGGCAGAAGGGTCAATAGGTTGCGAGGACTTCTGCGCAAAATTATTTAAGGTCAAAAAATTATTCGTCTGATTTCTTTGAGC
>JAADHM010000211.1 GCA_013151855.1 FCB group bacterium
TATCAAAGGAATAGGCTTTCATGTGAAGCAAATCGACAATACCTTTAAAAGAGTTGGCTTCTCCGATGGGTAGTTGCACCGCTACCGCTTGTTTGCCAAAAGCATCCTTAATAGAATTTAAATTGGTTTGCCATTTTACATTTTCATTTTCCATTTTATTGACAAAAAAGAATCTTGGTTTGGCTTGTTTATCTATTTCTTTCCAATGTAGTTGGGGTCCGATTTCAACACCAGCAGTAGCGTTGATGATTATTCCCACCGCTTCGGTAACCTTAAGGCAGCTTTGGAGTTCTCCGATAAAATCGGTATGCCCGGGACAGTCTAACAAATTTATTTTGGTCTTTTTCCATTCCATAGCCAATAATTTTGAAGATATGGTGGTTTTTCTGGAAATCTCATTCTCGTTATAATCAAGAATTGAGCTACCATCGTCGACTCGTCCGATGCGATTATTAATGCCAGCACAGAAAGCGATAGCATCTGCTAAACTTGTTTTTCCACAACTACGTTGTCCCGCTAAACAGATATTGCGAATTTTGTCCGTCGTATATTCCTTCACAAGCGACCCTCCAAGTCTAATTTGATTCGGTCTTTTGGTTCTTAAAATTTTAAAAACAATAATATCAAAAAATAAAGTAAAAGTCAATTGCTATCAAAAATATCGCTTAAAATAGAACATATCCTATGTTCTTTTATATACTTAAGTAAAAATGGTTATTGCCAAGAAAATATACAATTTAAAGTTCTTTAGCCCTCTTCCTTATCGGTTAAAAAAATGTAGATTAAGATATAAATATTAAACCGCAAAAATATAATCGGCTGATTGACAACAACGTTTCGTTCATATATCATTGGCCAGGATAACTTTTATTTTTTTAAAGGAGGATTGAGATGCAATCCTATATCAAATTTTCTTTACTTATCTTATTATTAATGGTTTTTAGCTCCTGTATTCAAAAAAGGGAACCATCACCGCCGGTGGCTAAAATTGTCCCCAAAACCAATACCTTAAACGGTGTCACTTGGACTGATAATTACTATTGGTTGAGAGAACGAGGGAGCGCGGATGTTTTAAATTATTTGAAAGCGGAGAATGCCTATACCGATGCTGTGATGGCTTCGAGTAAAAAGGTTGAAGATAAGCTCTATAAAGAAATTAAAAGCCGTATCAAGGAAAATGATTTATCGGTACCGGAAAAGGAAGATGACTATTATTATTATCGTCGTACCGAAGAAGGAAAACAATATCCTATTAATTGCCGCAAAAAAGGTCTTAACGGTGAGGAAGAGATTCTTTTGGACCAGAATCGACTGGCGCAAGGGCATCACTACTTAGACCTCGGCATTTTTAAGATTAGCCCCAATCAAAATATACTGGCTTATTCTATCGATACCAATGGTTCCGAATTATACACCATTTATTTTAAAGATTTAACGACAGGTAAGTTACTCCCCGATCGGATTCCCAATTCGTCTACTTCTTTCGAATGGGCAAACGATAACAAGACTGTTTTTTATACCGTTTTAGATGAAGCCAAAAGGCCTTTCAAATTGTATCGACATAGGTTGGGTACTGATTATAAAGATGATGTGTTGATTTATTACGAACCCGATGAAGCCTACGAACTCTCTATATCCAAAACCAAATCAAAACAATATTTGTTGATGACTCTTGAAAGTAACACGACTACCGAGGTGAGATATTTGAAAGCGGATAATCCTACCGGTAAATTCAAAATTATTCATCCTCGTCAACATGAGATGGAATATTATGTTTTTCATCGTGGTAACAAGTTCTATATTATGACCAACGATAAAGCAAAAAACTTCAAATTGATGACCGTTTCGGTAAAACATCCGGCTAAAAAGAATTGGAAAGCTTTCCTTCCCTCCAGCGATTCGATTAAAATTGATGATGTCGATATGTTCAAAGACTATTTGGTGGTCTATGAACGGAAAGACGGCTTCAGGCAGATATATGTTTACAATTTCAAGAATAAAAAGTCTTACTATGTGAAGTTTCCGGAAAAGGTTTACACTTATTTTCAAGGAAAAAACCGAGATTTCAAATCCCATCTTTTGCGTTTTACTTATACTTCGTTGATAACCCCCAGAACGGTCTATGACTTTAATATGGATGACCAATCATGGAATTTGAAAAAAGAGTATAAAGTTTTGGGAGGATATGATAAATCTCAATACCAAATGGAACAGGTCTATGCTACGGCATCAGACGGCACCAAAATTCCGATTTCTTTAGTCTATAAAAAGGGAATGGTAAAAAACGGGAAGAATCCTTTCTGTTTATATGGCTATGGTTCCTATGGTATAAGTATTGACCCCTATTTTTCCTCCGTGCGTTTGAGTCTGCTCAATCGCGGTTTCGTATATGGTATCGCTCACGTTCGCGGTGGGGGAGAAATGGGGCGGTATTGGTACGAGGATGGAAAACTTTTACATAAAAAGAACACTTTTACCGACTTTATCGCATGCGCCGAGTATCTCATCAAGGAAAAGTATACTTCTCCCGAAGAATTGGTAGCCTCAGGAGGAAGTGCCGGTGGGATGTTGATGGGAGCGGTGGCTAATATGCGACCCGACTTGTTTAAAGTAATTATCGCCAATGTCCCTTTTGTCGATGTTATCAACACGATGCTCGATCCCTCCCTTCCTTTAACGGTACCGGAGTATGAAGAGTGGGGGAATCCCAATGTAAAGAAATATTTTGATTATATGTATTCTTATTCACCATACGATAATGTAAAAGCGCAAGCATACCCGAATATGTTAATTACCGGTGGTTTAAATGATGCGCGTGTTCAGTACTGGGAACCAGCCAAATGGACAGCGAAACTAAGAGCCTTAAAAACAGACCACAACTTGTTATTGTTAAAAATGAATATGGGACAAGGACACTTGGGAGCTTCGGGCAGATATGACTATTATAAAGAAATAGCTTTCGAGTATGCGTTTATATTTAAGGTTTTAGGAATAAAAGCTTAGAATTTTGGAAAATTAGCATTAGCAAAAAGCAACTCTGAATATGATAAGGGTTGCTTTTTTTATATGATTATTACTTTTGATTCTTCAAAATATAATGGGCGTTTTCGTTGATGCCGATGGCTTTGGAGTTTCTGATATTGTGAGCCAATTCAATGGAGGGACGGGCGTCTTTTAAACCGAATCCTCTTCCGGCTAAAGTCTCACGGTAAACGATGGTATGCAAATCGGTAAACCCACCCGAGAATTCGATTTCTTTATCGTTGATGGTAATGGAGCGAAATGTCCTCTGACCTTTTTGTTTGGCTTCCAAAGGTAAATCATTTTTGTCAATGGATAAAAACCAGCGCACGCGGGCGTTGGTTAATTCGAGAAATCCTCCGGTTTTAGTCGGAGTGGAAAGATGCACCTCGGAGTGCTGAACTTTTCCGAATAACCACATCAGCATATCGAAAAAGTGAATGCCGATATTGGTTGCCAAACCGCCGGATCTATCCAACTGCCCCTTCCACGATACCAAATACCAAGGACCGCGGGAGGTAATATAGGTAAGGCAAATGTCTTTTTTAGTGGTTATTTTTTCTTCTTGTATTTTTTTTCGTAAAGCGATTAAAGATGGGTGTACCCGTAGTTGCAAAACGGTAAAGATTTTTTTACCACTTTCGTTTTCCAATTCTTGTAAGGCGTCGATATTCCAAGGATTTAAAACTAGCGGTTTTTCACAGATGGCATTGGCATTGATGCGCAAAGCGAATCGGGCGTGGGCATCGTGAAGATAATTAGGGGAACAAATACTGACATAATGTATCTGATGTTCATCACCCTGACGTCGTAGTTTTTCTATGTAGCGGTCAAAACGCTCAAATTCGGTGAAAAAGCGGACATTATCGAAATAACTATCTAAAACACCGGCGGAATCTTTGGGATCTAAAGCGGCAATCAAATTGTTACCGGTTTCCTTAATGGCTTTCAGATGACGGGGAGCAACATATCCGGAAACACCTGTTATGGCAAAATTTTTGGACATTTTTAATATCAGAACCTTTCTTTAAAATCTGTGATATCCGTTTAAAATAATATTAAAAATGACAATTATCAATATATAATCGATAAAGACAAGTATTTCTTTGAAAATCAGTTGCTGAATTCCCTTGTTTCGTTAATTACCGCCGCACCGATGGAATCACCCCATACATTGACCGTGGTTCGACAGCGGTCTAAAAACCAGTCAACCGCCCAAATTAAACCAATACCTTCCATAGGTAATCCGACCGCCGATAAAACAAACACCATTGTGACGGTGCCGGCGTGGGGAATTCCCGCCGCTCCGATAGATGCTAAGGTAGCTGTGAGAAAAATGATAAACTGGTGGCCGTATGATAGGTCGACACCATAAATTTGAGCGATAAACAAAGCCGCTACCGCTTCGTATAATGCCGTACCATCCATATTTATAGTTGCTCCTAAAGGTAAAACGAAAGAGGAGACGCGCGCATCGACTTTATTGTTATCTTCAACGCACTCCATCGTTATGGGAAGGGTGGCTGAGGAAGAAGCAGTGGTAAAAGCTGTGGCCAATGCTTGTCCCATATTCAAAAAATAAGTAAATGGTTTTCTCTTGCCAAATAATCGCAAAATCAGAGGAAGAATTATCAGAGCGTGGATGAGAAGACCAATAATAACCGTTAGGGAATAGTATGCCAATCCTGATAGTAGTTGATTGATAGAATCATGGTTCTCCGCTATGATTCCGCCAATCAGTGCCATGACCCCTATGGGAGCAAAATATATGATTAAATTAATCAGTTTCATAATGGCTGAATTCAACCCGTCAAAAAAATCAATAACGGTTTTGCCCTTTTCACCCAAGGTTGTGAGCACTCCTCCAAACACTAAGGAAATAATAATTAAAGGAAGTATTTTACCCTTGGCGGCGGCGGCAAAAATATTGGAGGGGATTAAACCCATAATGACGTCTAAAAAAGTTTTCTCTTCACTTTGGGCTACTATATCGGGGATAAAAGAGCTGAATTTTTCGACTCCTTGACCGGGCTTGATAATATTTACCAAAACAAGGCCGATTATTACTGCAAAAGCCGTTGTAATTAGGTAATACAATAAAGTTTTACCGGCGGTGATGCTTAATTTACCGATATTACCCATTGAGACCACTCCCATAATTACGGAAGTAACTATTAAGGGAACCACCATCATTTTTAAAGCATTCAGAAAAAGAGTACCCAAAAACTTCAGATGAATAAAAAGACCATCAAAGTATAAACCACCGATGAAGCCTAAGATAACT